>DATHUZ010000530.1:0-18681 GCA_035461725.1 Anaerolineae bacterium | reverse complement strand
GTAGGTCTCCTCAGCAAGGAGTGCTGCTACGGTGCAGCCGGCGCGGTCGTCGAACGCCTTGCCCTTCACGGTGCGCAGGCCTTCGGTGGTCAGCGTCTCGAACCGGGTGGCAAAGGCCGCATAATCGCCGATGCCGGCGAGCTTTTTCGCCTCGTCCTCGCTGCCGGCGCCAACGTCGATGACCATCTGCTCGATCTGGATGACCTGTTGGCGGTCCTTGGGCTTGGTGAGGTGCACAGGGGCCGCGGCGATGACGCCGGGCAGGCGCTTGTCGCCAACCAGGACGCGCTTGGCGAGGAGGAGGCGCGGGTCGATGCCGCCGACGACGCGAAACCCAAGCATTCCACTCTTTTCGATGCGTGTGACCATAAAGCCCACTTCGTCGGTGTGCGCGTCGAGCATGACCTTGAGCCGCGGCTCGGGGCCTGTTCCGCGCTTGAAGGCGATGAGGTTGCCGATGGCGTCGACCTGTAGGTCGTCTACCTTGTCGCGCAGCGCGCGGGCCAGGATACGACGCACATTGTCCTCGCACCCCGATGGGCCAAATGCGTTGGACAGCTTTTCTAGCAGCAAATCGGTCTCCTACTCTGTGTCGTCCCCGTCGTCGAGGCCCAGGTCCCAGGCGAGTGTGCCGAGAAAGCCGGCGTCGAGGCGGGCCGCGAACGTGGCGAGCAGGCGGCCCACCCGCTCTACATCCTTGATCGAAACGGTCTCGACGGGGGTGTGCATGTTGCGTAACGGGATCGAGATCTGGCCGGTGGGAATGCCCTGGCGCGTGATCTGAACGGCGTAGGCGTCGGTGCCGCCGGGGCGCGCCTCGGGCTCGATCTGATAGTCCATCTCGATGCTCTTGGCCGCGTCCATCAACCCCTGCTGCACTTTCGGATGAAAGTTGGGGCCGATGGCGACGACAGGGCCCTTCCCCAGGTCGTACGTGTGCTCGTCGGGCGTATTGGGCTGCTTGCCAAAGGTGACGTCGACGGCGATGCCGACGTCAGGATTGAGCGCGTAGGCGCTGGTGATCGCGCCCTTGACCCCCACCTCTTCCTGCACCGTGATGACGGCGTACACGTCGCAAGTGTGGCGCAAACGCTCCAGCTCGTCGAGGCACACGGCAGCAGCGACGACAGAAGCGCGGTTGTCGAGCGCCTTGCCGGTGAGCAGGTTGCCCTGCAGCTCGATGGTCTCGGCGCGCATCGTCACCAGGTCGCCTATGCGCACCAGTTCTTTTAGCTCCGGCTGAGACAGGCCGACATCGATCAGTAGCTTGTCTGAAGGGATCGGCTTGTCGCGCTCGGCGGCGGGGAGAACGTGGGGTGGACGGGCGCCGATGACGCCGGGCAGGTCGCGACGGCCATGAACCGTTACCTCCTGGCCAAGGAGCACGCGGTCGTCGTAGCCACCCACCTGCTGAAAGTGGATGAATTCCTTTTCGACCTCGGACACGATCAGGCCGATCTCGTCCATGTGCGTGGCAATCATCAGGGTCGGCCGCGGTTCGGGGCCGGTTCCCTTTTTGAGTGCGATGACGTTGCCCAGGGCATCGGTGCTAACCTCGTCGGCGTGGGGTGCAAAGGCATCGAGGACAATGTCACGTACAAGGTCTTCGTATCCCGAAACGCCGGAGGCTTCTGAGAGGCGCTTCAACAACGGAATTATCTCCACGAGAGCCTGCCTTTCTCGGCTTGATGGTTGCTATTTAGCCGGCAGATTATAGCTGTGAAAGAGCGTTCTGTCAAGACGGATCGCGTCCCTGGGTAGGGCGAACGCATACGAGATCGCGGACAAGATGGAGGCGCGACCGTGGTCGGGGAAGCTTGGGCGCGAGCTCGGGCCATGGCGGGGAGCGGAGCCAGGCGGCGGGGCAGCGACCGGCGCTGGTGCAGCATGGGCCGCTAAAATTTCGGCGAGAGGCCCTATGGGGTGGGGGCGGGACTCGGCGTGACAGCGGGCACCATCTCGGGGGTGACGTCGAGGATCTCCTGACCTGTTTCGGGTGTGGTCCATGGCAGATCGGTGTTTTCCCACGCCTCGCGCAGTGCAAGGCTGGCAAAGCCGAGGCAGTAGAGGAGAGATACGGCGACCAAGATGACGAGAAGCAGGGTCAGGGCGAGCTGTTGTTCATCGCTCAACTGCAGCCGCAGGCGTTTCTTTTTCACGCGATCCTCGCAGTGCCGTGTTCTCGTGGTGTCATGTCACAAACTCGCCGTGGCCGTGATCGGGGCGGTGGGGGTGATTGTGGTGGTGGCAGTCGGCGTGGCAGGATCCGTGGGCGACAGAGTGGGGGTGTCGGTGGGCTGAGCGGTGGGCATCTCTGTCGCCGTCGGTGCCTGTGTCGGAGCGACTGTATCGGTCGGAGCGACCGGGAGTGTCGGTGTCCAGGTCAAGGTCGGTGTGATGGTGGCGGGCAGCGGGCTCGACGTAGCCGTGGGTGGGCCCTGGGTGGCGGTGGGGGCACCGGTCAGCGTTGGAAGCGCTGTCGGGCCAGCCGTCGCAGGGGGAAAAGTAGGGGTGAAGGTGAAGGTGGGCTGCGGGCTCGGGCTGGCGGTAAAGGTGGCGCTGGCGCCGGGGCGTGGTGTAAAGACGGGGAGTGTGGGCAGGGGGAAGGCCGACGTGGGCGTGACAGGCGAGCGCGTGACGAGTGGACGTGGGGTGAATGGGCGTGCCGGAGCTACTGCCGCGGGCGCCGCATAGAGCAGCAAAAAGCCCACACAGTAACAAGGCAAGGTAAGTGCGATTGCGCCGACGAGGAGCGCATAGATCCTCTGGCGTGCCGCTGGCAGAGAACGATACCAATTCATAGTGTCCGTGGCTAGCGGGCGCGGGTGCACCGCGATATGGCGAGCGCACGCGATCGCCCGAAGCCTGACAATGATAACACCCTTCTGCCGGGTTGTCAAACGTTGTACCTTGACTTTTGACGACGGATGGACTAAAATAGGGGCCATCGTGAACCAGGCGGTTTCGGATGGCGTTAAGATGTGGGAGAGTGGATCGCGGCGATCGTTATCGCGATCGACCAGGGTGCAGCGTATGGGTATCGGGGCGTGGCGCCGTCCGCTAGAAAGCAAGAGATGTTTCCCGAGTTAGAGCTAAAAGAGGGCTGGGTCACTGTCATCTGTTTTTTGGCGATGTCTTTGTGTGTCGCCTGGGCAATCCAGGCGGCAGAGTGGGCCGCGGGCCTATCGGTCCTCCAGGGTGTGGTCGCCCTCGGTGGAATTGTCGGAATCGTGCTCGCGAAAAGCCGGACCCCCGGGCGCCTGAGCCATCCACTGGCACTCCTGATCGGTTGGACCTGGGCGGCGTATTTGACGGGTGCCGCCCTGGGGACGGCTTCGGAGCTGCCGCCGCAGGTGGGCCTGGTAGAGCTCCAGTTGCGCGTGGAGGACCTGATTCTGAGCGCGACGCGCGGAGCAGGTGCGGATAATTACGTGTTTGTGCTGCTGCTGGCCTGCTCGCTGTGGCTGATGGCCTATTTCAGTGCGTGGGCCGTGTTCCGCTGGCAGAGGGTGTGGGTGGCGGTGATTGTCAGCGGGGTGGCGCTGTTGTTGAACATCAATTACGCCAAAGACAATCTGACCGTGTACCTGATTTTCTTCCTTCTCTTTGCGCTGCTGCTCGTGGTGCGGGCCAGTGTCGCGTTCTACGAGGAGGAGTGGCGCCGCTCGCAGGTGGGCTATAGCTCGGACCTGGTCGGCTCTTTTTTACAAGCGGGCCTCGTGGTATCGATCGTGGTCATCCTGCTCGCGTGGCTGGCACCAGGGGCGCTGGCAAGCAGGCCGATGCAGCCCTTCTGGGATCGAGTCTCGGAACCGTGGCGCCGGCTGCAGGAGCGCTCGGCCGAGATGTTCCAGGATCTGAACTATCAGAACGCGCCGCCACTGATGGCGATGAGCGATCGACGGATGTTGTTCGGGGGGCCCGTCAACCTGACGGACACCCCAGTCGCAGAAGTGGTCGCGTCGCAGGGGCGCTACTGGCGGGTGATGGTGTTTCACGACTATGAAGGCGACGGGTGGACAAGCGACGACCCCGATATGCTGCTGATCGACGCCAACAGGCAGGAGCTCGCTTTCCCTGAATTCGACCTGCGTGAGGAGATTACACAAACGGTGCGGGTGCACCAGGATATCGGGCCGACGGAAGCGCTGATCGCGGCCGGCCAACCCCTGCGTGCCAGCGTGCCCCTGCGTGCGGCGGTGAGCCTGATCCAGAGCGCCGGAGACGAGCGAAACCTGACCAGTGCTTCGGAGTTTCCCGCGGCACCAGGCGATCCGTCGTTGCTCTATACGCGACAGCCGCTCGGTGCACGAGAGCCGTACCAGGTGCTTTCATCGCTGACGGAAGCGGATGAGGAATCATTGCGCGAGGCAAGCACGAGTTATCCCGACTGGGTCGTGCCACGCTACTTGCAACTGCCCGATTCGCTGCCTGAACGCGTGAGGCTGCTGGCCGAACAGGTGACGATGGGCAAAGAGACGGCGTACGACAAAGCCAAGGCGATCGAGGCGTACCTGCGCCAGATCCCCTACAATACACAGATCCAGGCGCCAGCGCCAGGCCGCGACGGGGTCGACTATTTTTTGTTCGACATCCAGGAAGGTTACTGCGACTACTATGCATCCGCGATGACGGTGATGCTGCGCAGTGTCGGTGTGCCGGCGCGCTATGTGCGTGGCTACAGCGAGGGCGCTCGCGAGCAGGGTGTATACTACCTGGAGGAGAGTGATGGGCACGCCTGGCCCGAGGTGTTCTTCCCGGGTTACGGCTGGGTCGAGTTCGAGCCAACGGGAGGTGAGGCGGAGCTGGTGCGGGCGGCGACGCGTGCGAGCCGTGCCGACGACCCAGGCCGCGACGTTGAAAGCATGTTCATGCGGGATAACCTGCCACAGCTCGACGACGCGTTTCTGCCGGGCGAACGGGGAGAGATCGAGGGCCCGGGCCCTGACGTGTGGGGGCAGCTACGACGATGGGTGCTGCCGCTGGTGCTGGTGTTGGCGGCGGGGGGCCTGGTGTATGCCGTGCTCCGGTTCCAGCGTGCGCGCGAGATCGACGGGCTGACGGCGGCGGAGCGTGTATACCTGGACCTGATCAACTGGGTGCGGCGGCTGCTGCGCATCGAGCCGCTGGAGCACCAGACGCCACACGAGTATGCAGGGCTGGTGGGGTTGAACGTGCCGGCCGGGCGCTATGCCATGGAACGGATCGCGGACTGTTACGTGCAGGAGCGTTTCGGCGGCAAGGTGGTGTCGGATGGCGAGCCGGACCAGGCATGGGAGCAGGCGTGGCCGACACTGTGGCGCCGCTGGGTCGAATGGCGCACCGAAAAGCCCCGCGCATTCTGGGAAAAGATAACCCGCCTCACCACCCGCCCGAGCGAGTGATCGCGAACATCAGGGAGCGGACGTGACGCCTGGCGCACGTCCGCTCCTTTCATTTTCTCAATGTGACCTGGCCCAGCTCTTGCCAGCGCTCCGAGCCTCGTCCTGAGCCGTTTCAGATATGCCTGGCCTCCGGTTCTTGCCACTCTCCCCAGCCACCCCCGCCTGGCGTCTGAATGCTCAACACGTCGCCGGCGTTGACGTGGATTTCGGCCTTGCCCGGCAGCTCGTGCCATTCTCCATCTCTACATAGCAGGTTCTCGCCGCGCTTGCCAGGGCTTCCACCCTGCAGCCCATAGGGCGCGATGCGCCGGCGCTCGGAGAGGATGGTGACGGTGGCAGGGGAAAGGAACTCGATCTCGCGCACGAGGCCATCGCCGCCGTGGTGTGCGCCGGCACCCCCAGATCCGCCGCGCAGTGCATAGCGCTTCACTCGGACCGGGTAGGTATACTCCATCGCCTCGATCGGGGTGTTGAGGGTGTTGGTCATGTGGACGTGCACGCCCGACAGGCCATCGCCCTGCGGTCCTGCACCGGCCCCGCCGCCGATCGTCTCATAGTAGGCAAACGGCGCCGCTCTCAACGCATCGTAGCCACCCACCGATACGTTGTTCATGGTGCCCTGGCTCGCCGCCGGGATCAGGCCGGGCAACGCCTGGCTCAAGGCCCCGAGCACGGCGTCGACGATCCGCTGAGAGGTCTCGACGTTGCCCGCTGCGACGGCGTGCGGCAGGCCGGCGTCGAGCAGGCTGCCGCGCGGCACGATGACCTCCACCGCGTCGAACGCCCCACTGTTCACCGGCACGTCGGCCCCTGCTACGCAGCGCACCACGTACCACGTCGCCGACTCGGTAATGGCACGGACCGCGTTGAGCGGGCCTGCCACCGCCGGGCTGGAGCCGGTGAAATCGACGGTCAGGGTGTCGTGGTGGACGGTGACGGTGACGTGGATGGCGGGGGAGTGGGGAGCGGGAATCGGGAATCGGGTATCGGGTATCGGGTACTCGGCGCGTGGCTCCTGCTCTGCGATACCTGATACCTGTTCCCGATCTACCCCGTCATCGTCCAAATAGTCTGTAAAGCTGTATACGCCGGGGGGGATGCGGCGGATGGCGGCACGGGTGAGACGGGCAGCGTAGTCGAGCAGGGCACGGGCATGGTTTTGAGTTTCATCCAGGCCATAGCGGGCGACAATGTCGGCCAGGCGCTGCTCGCCGACGCGGTGCGCGGCCATCTGGGCAGCGAGATCGCCGCGACGCTCGACAGGGGTGCGCACGTTGCGCAGGATGATGTCGAGGGCGGCCTGCACCGTGCGTCCTGCCTCTACGAGCTTGACGGGGGGGATTATCAGGCCTTCCTGGTAGATCTCGGTGGCCAGGGGCATGGAACCAGGAGCCATGCCGCCAACATCGGCGTGGTGGGCGCGGCTGGCGACAAAAAAGGCGAGCACACTGTCGTGGGAGGCGCCACCGGGCGCTGTCGGGCTCTGGACAAATACGGGCGACACCATGGTGATATCGGGCAGGTGAGTGCCGCCCAGGTAGGGATCGTTGAGGATGACGAGGTCGCCCGGCGCCCAGTCGGGAAAGGCGTCGAGGGCGGCACGTACGGAGGCGGGCATGGCGCCGAGATGCACAGGGATGTGGGCCGCCTGGGCGATCATCTGGCCGGTGGCCAGGAAGCAGGCGCAGGAAAAGTCGCGCCGCTCCTTGATGTTGGGGCTGTAGGCAGTGCGTCCCAGGGTGACCCCCATCTCTTCCGCAGCAGAGATAAAGAGGTTTCTGAAAATCTCGAGCGTGACAGGATCAGGCTGGCTCACGGACGCCTCCCCGGGCGACGAGGTTGCCCCAGCCATCTGTAGAGGCGGACCAACCGGGTGGGAGAACGGTGGTGGTGTCGAGCTGAAAGATGATAGCAGGGCCGACGACCATGTTGCCGGGGCGCAGGCTGGCACGGTCGTAGAGGGCGGCGAGCACGGGGCGGATGCCGAGTGCACTCCCCTCCGCGGCAAAATACACCTGCTTGTAGCCGATCTGCGCCGCGCGCGGGTTCAGGTCGCCCTCAGGCACGTAGGTAAACTCGGGCTTGGCGGTGCGGCCAACCGCCTTGAGGCGCAGATTCACAACCTCAACAGGCTCTGACTCGCTGGCGTATGAAAAGCGGCGGCGGTGCGCGTCGTGAAAGCGGTCGGCGATGGGCTGCGGTCCGTGGAGCGGAATGGTGAGCTCGAATGACTGCCCCTTGTAACGAAGGTCGAGGGCCGGCGAGAGGTGGATCTCCTCGCCGCTGAGGCCCTCGGCGGCCAGGTCAGCACGAGCCTGCTCGTAGAGGGGGAGAAATAGGCGTTCGAGCGCCCCCTCGCCGGCCACAGCCTCGGCCGGCAGCATGACGGTGCGCGAATAATCCTTTACCACGTCGGCAAGCACCATGCCCAGTGCGGAGAGGACACCGGGGTGGGGCGGCACAAGGACGCGCGGGATGCGCAGCACCTCGGCAAGCTCGCAGGCGTGCAGCGGACCGGCCCCACCAAAGGCGACGAGGGTAAAGCGGCGTGGATCGTGTCCACGCTCAACAGAGATGGTGCGGATGGCGCGCTCCATGTTCGAATTGGCGACACGCAGCACGCCCCAGGCGGCCGCTTCGAGCGGCAGGCTGAGGCGGCGGGCGAGGCTCTGCACAGATGTCCGCGTGCGCTCGACGTCGAGCTTGATGCGTCCACCGAGAAAGTGGTTCGCGTCGAGGCGGCCGAGGATCAGGTTGGCATCCGTGACGGTGATCTCGGTCGCCTCGGGACGCCCGTAGCAGATGGGACCAGGGTCTGATCCTGCGCTTTGCGGCCCGACGCGCAACGCACCGCCGGCGTCGAGGCGGGCGATGGATCCGCCGCCAGCCCCGACGGTGTGAATGTCGATGATCGGTAAGCGCAGAGGCAGGCCGGCAATCGTGCCCTCGGTGGTTTCCTGCACGTAGCCCGGACAGAGCGACACGTCGGTGCTGGTGCCACCCATATCGAAGGTGATGGCGTTGGCCAGGCCGGCAGCCTGCGCGGCGGCAAAGGCACCGACGACGCCACCTGCAGGGCCCGAGAGGGCGGTGCGCGCCGCGTGGCTGCGGGCGGCGGCGGCAGACAGGATACCGCCGTTCGACTGCATGATACGCAGCCGCCGGCCGGCCAGGCCGGCCTCGAGGTTCGACAGGTACCGGCTCATCAGGGGCGCCACGTAGGCGTTGACGACGGTCGTCGAGGTACGCTCGTACTCGCGGTACTCGGGCAGGACGTCGGACGAGAGAGAGATGTGCGGTGCGCTGTCGCCGGCAATCTCGATACAACGCGCGCGCACCAACTGTTCGTGGGCAGGGTGGAGGAAGGAGAAGAGGAAAGAGATTGCGATCGACTCGATGCCTTCGGCAAGCAGGCGGCGAACGAGCGCGTCGACCTGGGCAGGGTCGAGGTGGACCAGGACCTGGCCCGTGGCGTCGACACGCTCGTCGAGGCCGAAACGCCAGGGTGCCGGAACCAGGGGGAGCTCGCGCACCGGATGGAGGGCGTACAGCTCGGGGCGGGTCTGGCGCCCGATCTCGAGGACGTCGCTGAACCCGGCGGTGGTGACGAGGGCCGTGCGCGCGCCACGCCGCTCGAGGAGGGCGTTGGTGGCGACGGTGGCACCATGGACCACCGTCGCGTCATCGCCTGCCTCGAGGTCGAGTATGCCTTGCAGGATGGCTAACGACGGGTCGCGGGCCGAGGTCAGCAGCTTGTGGAGGCTGACCTGGCCCGCGCCGTCGAGCAGGACAAAATCGGTAAAGGTGCCGCCGACGTCGACGCCGAGAATCATTCGCCGACGATTGTCTCCACGATGCCTGGTGTGACTGGCGGCGTCATGCCGATGAACTCACGGTAGGCCAGCGTCCACGTGGTGGAGGTGAAGGTGTTCACAACGGCGCCAATGATCGCACCGACGATCACCGCGAGGAGGCCGCCACAGCAGACGGGGATGAGAGCCCAGCCTGGCTGGTCGATGTTCGCCACGACTGCGATGAAGGGCACGACGGTGACGGCGACAATGCCCAGAACCACGGCGCCGATGATCAGGCCGATGATCAAAAAGATGATCCAGAGGACAATCGTCGGCCCCAGGTTCTCCTTGATGATCTGCCAACCGCGGGCAAAGGCGTCGAGCCAGCCCAGGCCTTCCAGGACGGCCGCACGGTCGGCATATACCTGGATGAGGCCGAGGAGGATGGCGAGGATCACCATGACGCAGCAAAAAGCGCCGGCGCACGCCACGGTGCTGACGATCCCAAAGGCCAGGGGGCCGTCGCCCATCTCGGAGGTGCCGGCGATGCCCAGGCCAAAGACGACCATGGCGGCGATAAAGAGGACGACGAGGATAATAATCGGGAGTGCGGTCAGCACGGTGATGCCGAACAGGGTCCAGAAACGGCGCACGCCTACGCGCCAGGCTTCGATGAACGTGGTCTCTCCCTCGTCCTCCACCTGCTGCACGCCGGCGATCAGGCCACCCCGGGCGATGATCGAAATGACCCATAGAGCGATGGCTACGAGGACACCGATGCAGGCGAGGGCGATGACGAGGGCGATCGCTTCCTCCGGAACATCGAACCCGCGCGCCTGCCACCTCGCCATGTCGCTCTCATTGAACGAGTAGTTGATGTTGCCGGTGCTTCCACCGCTCCCCAGGCTTGCCAGGAAGCCGAGGATCCAGAGAACCTTCCAGCGCCAGGTGATCTGCCAGGCACGGCTCAAAATCTTGCCAAAGTCCATTTTACGCCTCCTTGTGAGTGAGTGCACGAATGTGCAAATGGGCAAATGAGCAAATGGGCAAATGCGCAAGTGCGCAAAACGACGGCTCTGCTTCTGGTGTCTGTTCACTCCTTTCTTCCTCGCGGAACGTCCCAATCCTACTCTTTTATACGCACAGCGCTGCACAACGTCTCATCGCCGGCCGGCGGCGTGTTGACAGCGACGCTACTCCCACTCGATGGTCGCAGGAGGCTTGCTTGAAATGTCATAGACGACGCGGTTGACACCAGGTACCTCGTTGACGATGCGGTTGCTGACGCGGGCGAGCAGATCGTAGGGCAGGCGTGCCCAATCGGCGGTCATGAAATCGTCGGTGGTCACGGCACGCAGCGCAACGACGTGGGCATAGGTGCGGCCGTCGCCCATGACGCCGACGCTGCGCACAGGCAAGAGGACGGCAAAGGACTGCGCCGTGCCACGCTCGCCCTCCTGGCGCAGCAGCCCTGCCTCTTTGAGCTCCTGGCTGAAAATGGCATCGGCCGCGCGCAGGGTGGTGAGGCGCTCGTAGGTGACCGCACCGAGGATGCGCACGGCCAGGCCGGGACCCGGAAACGGCTGGCGCAGGATGATCCCTTCCGGCAGCCCCAACTGGCGGCCGGCGGCACGAACTTCGTCTTTGAAGAGGAAGCGCAGTGGCTCGACCAGTGCCATCTCCATATCCTCGGGCAGGCCGCCGACGTTGTGATGGGTCTTGATCCGGTGTGCGCCGGGGCGCCCGGCGCCCGCACTCTCGATCACGTCGGGATAGATGGTGCCCTGAGCGAGAAAATCAAAGTGGCCCAGGCGTGCCGCCTCACGCTCAAAGATCCGCACAAACTTTTCACCAATGATGCGGCGCTTTTCCTCGGGATCGACAACGCCGGCCAGCGCAGTGAGAAACTCTTCGACGGCATCGACAGCCACGAGGCGCATTCCCTGCTCGCGCCGGAAGGTGTGCACCACCTGCTCCGGCTCGCCCTGGCGCAGCAGGCCGTGATTGACAAAGACGGACGTGAGCTGATCGCCGACTGCACGGTGCACCAGGGTGGCGACGACTGCCGAGTCGACGCCACCAGACAGGGCGCACAGCACCCGGCCCTCCCCCACCTGGTCGCGGATGGATTCAACGGCCTGGTCGACAAAGTGGGCCGGCGTCCAGGTCCCTTCGAGGCCGCAGACGCGGTTTAAAAAGTTGCGGATGATGTCGCTGCCCTGTGGAGTGTGAACCACTTCGGGGTGGAACTGCAACCCGTAGAGCCGGCGCCCGGGATGGGCCATGGCGGCGATCGGGGCGTTCTCAGTCTGGGCGATGATGACGAACCCGGGTGGCACGGCTTCGATGCGGTCGCCGTGGCTCATCCAGACCGACAGGGCAAAGGGCAGCTCGGCAAAGAGGGGGCAGCTCAGGTCGGTCAACTGGAGCAGAGCCGGGCCGTATTCTTTGCGCTGCGCCGCGGCGACCCGACCACCCAGCGCCTCGGTGAGGAGCTGCATACCGTAGCAGATGCCGAGCACGGGCAGGCCGCCGGCAAGAACCCAGGCGGGCAGCGACGGGGCACCGGCGTCGTACACACTGCTCGGCCCGCCACTCAAGATGATCCCACGAGGGTGAAGGGCGAGCACCTCTTCCGGTGGTGCGTCGTACGGAAACAGCTCGCAGTAGACGTCCGCCTCGCGCACGCGCCGGGCGATGAGCTGGCTGTACTGCGAGCCAAAGTCGAGGATGGCGACAGCTTCTGGAGGAGAGGCAGCGGCGCTCATGTGTGCTCGTTTCCGCCCTTCTGTCCTAGTCTACAAACTTGATCTGGCCGCCGGACATGTCTTCGATGGCGACCAGCGCGTGGAGTGGCACGCCGAGCCGTTCCAGCTCGGCGCGCCCGCCCTCGAAGGTCTTTTCGATCAGCGCGCCAATGCCGACCAGCTCGGCGCCGGCGTGGCGCACCATCCGTACCAGGGCGCCGATGGTCTGGCCGCTGGCGAGAAAGTCGTCGATGATCAGGATTTTCTCGGTGGGACCGAGGAATTCCGGCGAGCACATCATAAAGACAGATACACCCTTGGTGTGTGAGGGCGCGGCTTCGACGTATACCGGGTCGGTCATCGTCACGGGCTTGGCCTTGCGCGCGTAGAGGAGCGGTACGCCGAGGGTCAGCGCCGTGGTGAGCGCAGGGGCAATGCCCGAAATCTCGGCGGTGAGGACTTTGGTGGCGCCGACGCCGGCAAAGCGGGCCGCCAGCTCTCGCCCTGCTTCCAGCATGAGCGTGGGATCCACCTGGTGGTTGATGAAACTGTCAACTTTGAGGATGCCTCGGCCGAGGTTTTCTCCATCCTCCAGAATCCGCTCTTTGAGCGCCTGCATCGTCTTTCCTCCTGCCGTTGGCCTGACCTCTGTGCAGTTGTAGTCTACCACAGACCGCGTCACGTGGCAAGGATGGTGAGGCTGAAAGAATGGGAGAATTGAAGAATAGAAGGCTGGCACGCATGTTCTATGTTTGCCGTCCCACTTTTGCTATTCCGGGCGAGGTGGGGTATAATGGGGCGCAGAGCGAGGGGGGAAGATGACACTTGAGCTGAGCAAGGTGGCGCACCAGATCGACGAGATGGGCCGGGCGCTGGCAGAGCGGGCGCAGCGGCAGCGGCGCACGCTGCCGGCGGCACGGGAGCTGCTGCGGCTGTTCGCGAACGACCAGGAGCGGCTGCGTGAGGTGGCGGCGTCGGAGGCGGGGCAGCGGCTGCGCTGCGCGAGCCCCGATGATGAGCCACTCAACATGGCCGGCGCACCGCACCCGCTGCCGCCCAAGACGACAGTGGTGGCCGCGGACGGGTCGCAGATCTTTCCCGATCCTCACGCTATGGCGTTCTATTACGCTATCAATATTGGAACCATCATTTTCCGGGCCGGGAGCGGCCAGGCACCCACCGTCAGCACCGTGCCGCGCCTGTACTACCAGGATCCCGAGATCTATCCCCACGGCCAACCGGTGACGGGGTCGTTAGTCGGCGCGCAGCGGAACGTCGAGGAAGTGCGCACCTTGGCTGATCTCGCCCTGGAGGAAGCAGCGTGCGAGCCCCGCTGTGCCGCGCTGCGCGACGGTCCACTGCTGATGTGGTTCGATCGCGCCGCGCTGCCGCAGGGGCGCGCCGAGCGGCTCCTGGACGACTATTTGTCCATCCTCGACCGGCTCCGCACCGGAGGCGTGCCGGTGGCCGGCTTTGTCAGCCGGCCGCATGGCTCCGAGGTGGTGGCGCTGCTCTACCTGGCCCACCTGGAGCCGGAAGAGCGGAGCGCCGTTGACAGCCTGAGCACGACGGACTATCGGGGCCTCACCGACCGGGCGCTGTTTGGCTTTCTGCGCGAGGGCGAGCGGTCGGCCACGTTCGTCCGCGGCGCCGGCTTTATCCAGGACTTTCGTGCGCGCGGACACGACATTCACTTTTTCTACCTGAACACGGGCGCCGAGATCGCCCGCGTGGAGGTGCCCGAATGGATCGCACGCCAGGCACAGAAGCTCGATCTGTTGCACGCGGTCCTCTATGAGCAGTGCCGCCACAACAAGGGCTACCCCTACGTCCTCACCCGTGCCGATGAGCTGGCCGTGATCCTGGGTCCGGAGCGGCAGGTGCTGGACGAGATGATCGTGCAGTCGCTGCTGCGGCATGGGCTGCACGTGCCCGAGATGTCGGCCAAGGCGCAGTTGAAGAAGGTGGCGAGGTAATGGTAGCGAGGCCCGGTTCTTGGTATCAGGTGTGGGAGGAGGGAGGATGGCAGAGCTAACGGTGGGGAGGATCGTTCGGTCCAGCACGCAGCGGTTCGCGGTCGGGTGCCGGGTGCTCCAGCCCGAGGTGCCGACGTTCGGGGCGCTGGTGTGGGTCAACGCGTTCGACATTGGCATCTATGGGCTAATCTATGACGTACGGATGGAGGATGACCCCTACGTGCGGCAGGTAGCCATCGCGCCCGACGCGCCGGAAGAGATCCTCGCCGATCAGCGCCAGAGACAGGTGCCGATCGAGGTGCAGGTGCTGGTGGTGGGCTTTCAGCGCGACGGCGTGATCGAGCATCGGCTGCCGCCTCAGCCGCCGCTGAGCCTGGATGTGATCCACACCTGTGACGGGCCGGACCTCGTCAAGTTCACCGAGCGTTTTGATTACTTTCGCCTGGTGCTCGATAACCGCGACCTGCCGGCGGACGAGCTGCTGGCGACCAACCTGCGCAAGGCGGCGGCGGCACGGGGAGACGACGGTAACCTGGACCGAGACTACCTGGTGAAGGCGGGCCGCGAGCTGGCTCGCCTGCTGGTCAACGACCTGCAGCGGCTGGATGCGATGCTGCGCAGATTGCAGCCGTGACAGAAGGGAACTGAGGGACGATGGACTCTGACGGGTACGTGGACGATTTGGACGAGTTTTTGTCGCGGCCAGCACCGCTCCCCGCCACACGCGAGGCGGTGGAGGAGGCGCGGCGGCTGGGCATGGTCGTGGGCGGCAGCCTGAGCCAGGGGCTGAACGTCAAGTTGGATCGGAAGGCGGTGGTGGAAGGGATGGCGGTGGGGCGCTATGTGGTGGTGCGCGGGCAGACGGGGCGCCGCTTTTTCAGCATCATCACCGACGTGGCGCTCGATGCGACCAACCCGGCGATTGAAAAGACGCCGCCCGATGTGTCGAGCCCGTTCATCGCCGACGTGCTCCAAGGTACCACGACGTACGGGCGCCTGGAGGTGGCGCCGATGCTCGTCCTCGATCCAGGGGCGGCAGGAGGAAATGGGGCGGGCGCGGTGGAGCCCAAACCTGTGAAAACGGTCCCCGCGCACTTTAGCCCTGTATACGAGGCGACGGAGGAGGACGTCAATCGCGTGTTCGGGGGTGCGGACGAGCGCCATTTCTACGTCGGCAGCCCGCTCGACATGGAAGATGTGCGGGTGCACCTGAACCTGGACCGGCTGGTGGAGCGGTCGAGCGGCGTGTTTGGCAAGAGCGGCACAGGCAAGACGTTCCTGACGCGCACGCTGCTGGCAGGGATCGTCAAGCACGGTGTGGCGGTGAACCTGATCTTTGACATGCACAACGAGTATGGCTGGGAGAGCCAGGCCGAGGGCAGGGCACGGGTGAAGGGGCTGCGCCAGCTCTTTCCGTCGTGTGTGAGCGTCATGACTCTCGACGAGGAGTCGTCGCGGCGGCGCGGCAGCAAGGTCGATTTTGTCGTGCGCATCGGCTACGACCAGATCGAGCCCGAGGACGTGGATATGCTGAGCACGCTCATGGGGCTGACTGATGTGCAGATTGGCGCGCTCTACTATCTGCGGCGGCGCCTGGGCAAGAGCTGGATCGAGAAGCTGTTGGCCGAGGAAGAAGTTGAGCCAGGCGCCGAGGCAGGACCAACAGAGATCGACACGCTGCTCGAAGAGGGCAAGCTGCACGGGGGCACGCTGGGAGCGATCCAGCGCAAGCTGGGGCTGCTGCGGCGCTTTGACTTTTTGCAGCCCCGGGCGCACGATGACGTCGTGGGGCGGATCATGGAGTACCTGGACCGCGGCACGCACGTGATCCTGGAGTTTGGACGCTATGGGAGCACGCTGGAAGCGTACATCCTGGTGGCGAACTATTTGACGCGCCGCATTCACAGCCGTTACGTGCAGCGGAAAGAGAGCGCCCTGGGCAAAAAGAGCGAAGAACCACGGTCGCTGGTCATCACGATCGAGGAAGCGCACAAGTTCCTCGATCCGCTGATCGCGCGGCAGACGATCTTTGGAACGATTGCGCGCGAGCTGCGCAAGTACAATGTCACGCTGCTGGTGGTGGATCAGCGACCGAGCGGCATCGACGAAGAGGTGATGAGCCAGATCGGGACACGGGTGACGGCGCTGCTCGACAACGAGGCCGACATCCGGGCGGTGTTCAACGGGGTGTCGGGCGCGAGTGAGCTGCGCCAGGTGCTGGCACGCCTCGACACGCGGCAGCAGGCGCTGATCCTGGGCCACGCCGTGCCTATGCCCGTGGTGGTGCAGACACGCACCTATGGACCGGAGCTGTACGCCGAGGTGGGGCACGTGGAAGGGGAGGATCTGCAGGAACGCCTGACGCAGAACAGAAGCCTGATGCAGGTGGACGAGGAGTTTGAGGGGTACGACTAACCGACTGGAGGGGAGATGCGGGTCGAGATTGTAGGGATGACGCACTATGTGGGGGGGGATGGCTCTCCCGAGGCGCTGGTGGAGCGGGCCGGCAGGGCGTGTTACAGGAGTGAGAAGCAGGGGGACACCGCGCGCTTTATCCAAGCACGGATTGGAGAGGGGCACGAGTCGATCATCGAGCACGCGTCGATCACGTTCGACATCTCGGGGATCAGCCGTGCCTGCTCGCACCAGTTGGTGCGCCACCGGATCGCCAGCTACAGCCAGGAGTCGCAACGCTACGTGCGCATGGACGACCCCGAGTTCGTGGTGCCGCCGTCTGTGGCGGCGAACCCTGAAGCGCAGGCGATATGGGATGAGTGGATGGCGCAGGTAGGGCCTGCCTACGAGCGGCTACGGGCGTTGGGCGTGCGCAAGGAGGATGCGCGATTTCTCCTGCCGAACGCGACGGCGACGCGAATCGTGGTCACGATGAACTTGCGTGCCCTGCGCCACTTTTTCTCGGTGCGGTGCGACAGGGCGGCGCAGTGGGAGATCCGGGCGCTGGCGATCGAGATGCTGCGCCAGGCCCATGGGCTGGCACCTGCTGTGTTCGAGGATCTGTACCAGGAGTTTGTGCCGGCGACGGACGAGTGATGCACGAGGGCGGAAGGGAGTAGGTGTTCTACAGCCGGATGGGCAGTGTCACTCGAAAGCAGGTCCTGCCCGGCTCCGACTCGAACTGGATCCATCCCCCGTGTCTGTGCACGACGATGTTGTACACAATGTGCAGACCGAGGCCGGTGCCGACCCCCATCGGCTTGGTGGTGAAAAACGGTTCAAACAGCCGGCGTTGGATGTCGGGTGTGATGCCTGGGCCATTGTCCTCGATCTCGACCACCACCGTCTCACGCTGTGCATAGGTGCGCAGCACGATCACGCCCTGGTCGCTGTTACCAACGGCGTCGATCGCGTTGTCAATGAGGTTTGTCCAAACCTGGTTCAGTTCGCTGGCGTAGGCTTCGATGCGCGGCAGATCCGGGGCATAGTCGCGGATCACGTTGATGCCCGATTGCAGCTTATGGCGCAGGATCACCAGCGTGCTGTCCAAACCCTCGTGGACGTGCACTTGGTGGATCGGTGCTCGATCCAGGTACGAATACCGCTTGATGGCACCCACGATCTCGGCGATGCGCTCGGCGCTCTTGTCCACCTCGTCCAGCAGGATGTGCACCGCCGACCCGGCCCCTAACCAGTTCAGGATGAAGGGCAGTTGATCGGCGTCAAAGGGAGCGACCGCCACAGTCAGGGCTGCCAGGTCCCACCCGGCGGAGACGAGCGCCGGGGTCAACACCCAGGACCGATCTACTCCGTGTTGCTCGAGCCAGGCCTGCACTGCACTCTCCAGGTCACTCCAGGCGACAGGGTCCAGGGTAACCAACGCCGCCGCGCGCCTGGCAATCTCTCCCTGCAGCAGGTCGATCGCCCGAGTTTGTGCCCGATCGAGTTCCAGACGTTCGAGCCCGACGAGGGCGCGCTGCCACTCGGCGAGTTGCTCGCGCAGTTGGCCGGTGCCGCGCCGGATGGCGGCCGCCGGATTGTTCAGCTCGTGGGCCAGGCCGGCGGCGAGTCCACCCAGCGCCGCCATCTTTTCGTGCTGCAAGAGCAGCGACTCGGTGCTTCGCAGCCTCGAGATCATGGTCTGGAAGATGGCCCTGGTCGCGCCCGGGCTGGAGGTCAGCAACTGCTGGAACGCCTCCTGGCCGATCTTGAACACCTGGCTGTCATGTAAGGCCCGCACCGAGGCGTTCCGCGGCGAACCGTCGAGCAGCGACGTTTCGCCTATCATCTCGCCTGGCTCCCGCTTGCTGATCACGACCTCCCGGTCGCCGGCACGTTTGGTGACCTCAAACTCGCCCGCCACGATGATGTACAGGGCATCGCCAGGGGCGCCTTCCTCGATCAGAAGCTCGCCGGCCCCAACGGTGAGTGGCTCCGCCATCCGGCACAGGCGGTCGAGGTCCTCTTCCTCCAGGCCGGAAAACAGAGACAGCCGGCGCAAGAACTCAATGGTCATCGTGACCTCCTCACGGGCGACACGATACGTGCCGCCAGTCTCTACAGAGTCGCCAGATACTGGTGCACAAAGTAGACGGCCATAGCTCCTTCGCCGACGGCGGAAGCGATGCGCTTCATCGACTGATAGCGCACGTCGCCGGCGGCAAAGATACCCGGGACGTTCGTCTCTGAAAAGTAGGGCTCCCGGTCGAGCTGCCAACCTTTGGGGCGTGGTGGACCGCACAGAATGTAGCCCTGCTCGTCTCGCGTCACCACGCCGGCCACCCAGTCGGTGTGCGGGATGGCGCCGATAAAGACGAAAAGAGCA
>DATHUZ010000529.1:0-6849 GCA_035461725.1 Anaerolineae bacterium | reverse complement strand
GCCGTCGTCGAGGTCGGCGACGGGCAGGAGCGTATAGTTGTCCCGGCCGGCGAGGACGAGGTCGATCATGGCGGCGGTCTCGTCGACGGTGAAGGGGTGGCGGGCGTTGTAGCGGTTGCTGCTGCCGAGGCCGATGAGCGTGTGACCGGCACGGTCGCAGAGCGCGCGCAGGACGGGCGCGTGGCCGAGGTGCACGGGCTGCCAGCGCGCGATCATGGCGATGCGGCCATAGCGAGGCTGTGGTTCGTCTATTGCTAACATCGTTGTCGGGGCTGTGGCCCTTTCCCTTTATCAGTACAAGACGGGGGCATGATAACACAGGGTGGGGAGGGTGTCAAACGCACTGCTTCCTCCACGCAATCCAAAATCGGATCAACTTGTCCATTTCTTCAACCGGACGTATAATAGAGCTATCCCGTTTGGCGGTAGAAAAAGGAGGGCTGCAATGTCGCACAGCGGAGGGCGCCTTACTGTCCAAAAAGGGCCCACTCGGGGCCAGAGCTATCTCTTGCAGGGTGGGACCGTAACCCTTGGCCGCCAAGCGGACAACCAGATCGTGATCAACGACTCGATGGTCTCACGCCACCACGCCCGGCTCGAGTGGCAGGGCAACGGCTATGTCGTGCATGACCTGGGCAGCGCCAACGGCACCTGGGTCAACGGGCAGCGCATTCAAGGGCCGACGAGGCTTAGCCCTGGAGACACCCTGGGCTTGAGCCCGGACATTGTGCTCGGCTTGGGTCCCGGGGCGGGTGGGGTGACGCCCACGCAGATCGCCGACGAGTACCTGGCAGCCCAAAGTGGGAGCACTCGATCGTCGCGCACCTGGTTGTTGGCAGGCATGGGCGGCGCCCTGGCCCTGGTCGTGATCGCGGCGATCGTCCTGGCCCTGACCGGCGTCCTCGGCGGCGAAGGTGATCCGACCCCGAACGTGATCACGGCCGTCGTGACCGAAGCGGCGGCACTCGTGGCCGACACGCCGCAGCCTGTGGCGCCGACGGAGGATGTGCCTGCCGCGACCGCGCCGCCAACGGCCCCAGCAGGCGATGTGCCCGGTGCGACCACGCCGCCCACCTATACCCCCTACCCGACCTATACGCCGTTCCCGACGGTCACCCCACCCGACACGCCCACGCACACGCCGCAGCCAACCTACACGCCCTACCCGACCTACACGCCCTACCCGACGCAAAAGCCGCCGGCGACGAAACCACCGGCACCCACGAATACGGCGCAGCCCCCACCGCCGACCGCTACCTCGCAGCCCCCCTTCACGGTGTCGATCAACAAGATCGACTTTGAGCCGTGGGGCCGGCCCACCAATCCCGATGGATGTAACGGCCCCTACAACGACCGCGATCCGGTCAAGCGCTTTACGATCGAGCTCGTCGTCACCAACCAGACCAAGAGGACGATGGAGAGTGGCTGGCTGCCCGTCTTTTACACCGCACGGGAACAGATACCCGAGACGTGTATCTGGGTCTACGACAACATGTCGATCCAGCCGGGGAAGACCGCTTACGTCACGTTTGTCACCCACGTCGAATCGAACGATTGGGTGCAGGTGATGGCGCTCGGCGACGAGAGTTACCAGGTGTTCATCTGCTTCAATGCGGCGGCCCAGGTGGTGGCGTGCCAGTAGGCGATATTCTCGAGATTCGTCTTCTGGGTGATTTCAGTCTCAGCTATGGCGGCCGGCCCGTGACGGCGGTGAACACGGCACGTCTGCAGTCGTTGCTCGCCTACCTCGTACTGCACAGTGCCGGTGTGGGGGCACCCAACGACTGGTGGGGCGATGCCAGTGGGCCGGCAGCCGAGGATAACCCTGCCGGCACCGGCAGTGCGATCTCGGGGCCGGTCGAGTTCCGGCCGTGGCTGGCCGCCGCTGACAGTGCCGTCGTGTTCGTCCCGTTCGTGGTGCGCTAGATATCATACCGAACAAGGCCGACGTGTCTTGGTCGACAACCTGACTGGCACGAGCAACTCACGAATCGGCCATCACGGCGGGCTGCCAGCGAGGACTCGCGTATCCGGGCCACCGCGTGCACTAGCTACCTTTAACCAACTCCGCCAGGATCGTTACCGCCGCCTGTTTGTCGAGCGGGTTGTTGTTGTTGCCACACTTGGGGCTCTGGATGCAGCTCGGGCAGCCGTCCTCGCAGGGGCAGTCACGGATCGTCTCGTAGGTGACCTGCCACAGCTCGGCGAGCAGGTCGAACCCCTTTTCGGCGATGCCCACCCCGCCGGGGAAGGCGTCGTAGATGAACACCGACGCCGCGCCGGTATCGGCGTGGTGCGGCGTCGACAGCCCGCCGATGTCCCAGCGGTCGCACATGGCAATGAGGGGCAGCAGGCCGATGGCGGCGTGCTCGACGGCGTGCAGGCCGCCGGCCAGGGCGCGGCCGTCAGGGTCGCGCAGGCGGCGGGCCAGCCGCTCGGCCCTCTCCGGCGGCAGGTCCCACCACACCGCGACCGTCTGGAACGTCTGCGCCGGCAGATCCAGCTCCTCGATCGCCTGCACGTCCTCGCTGAACTGCTGGACGCGGCGGTAGCCGGTCACCTGCTGCGTGACCTGCACCAGGCCGAGCGTGGCGAGGGCGGTGCCCATCTCTTTGTGCGCCACGGGGCGCACGACGCGCAGGTCGTTCAGCTCGTACGGCTGGGTGTAGTAATTCACGTCCACGGGCACCAACACGGCATGCCCCACGTCGAGGTCCAGCTCACGCACCAGGAACGACTCGCCCTGGTGGAGATAGATCGCGCCGGGATGGGCGCGCGACATGGCCGTGGTGCTCTCGATCTCTTCCAGGATGCGGTAATTGTTGGTTGCGTCGAGCAGCGACACGCGCCCACCGGCGAGCGCACGCAGCGACACGTCCTCCGCCGGGTAGGCGCCGGCGCGCGGGAACCAGCGGTCGCCATGGTAGGTGAGGTGGCCCGCCTCTTCGAGCGAGACCATGGCAGGGACAAATCCGGGGCCAAAGAGCGCCTCATCGTCGCCGCGGGCCAGGCCGGGCGGCAGAGCTCGACCATTCTCCTGCACGGCAGGGGACGCGGCGGGGTGAACCGGCGTCGAGCGGTTGCGCCGGCCGGGTCGGGCGCGGCGCGGCGCGCGGGCAGGCACCGGCGGCGGGGGCAGAGGTGCTCCCTCCTCGACGCCACGCGACAGCGGGAACTCGTGCGCCGCGCATGGCAGGTGCTGCTCCAGGATGTAGGGGTTGGACGGGTCGATCAGTGCGTGCTCGTGCGGGCGACCAAAGAGCTCACTCGGGTGGCGCATGAAATATTGGTCGAGCGGGTTGTCGAGTCCGACCAGGACAGAGAGCGCGCGGCGGGTGCCGCGCCCGGCGCGGCCCGCCTGCTGCCACACGCTGGCAATGGTGCCGGGATAGCCGACCAGGATCGAGGCATCGAGGTCGCCGATGTCGATCCCCAGCTCGAGCGCCGACGTGGCGGCGACGCCGAGCAGGTCGCCACCCGGCCGCAGTCCACGCTCAATCTCGCGCCGCTCCTCAGGACGATAGCCGGCGCGGTAGGCGCGCAGGCGCTGAGCAAGGGCCGGCGACTCGTCCTCGAGGATACGCCGGGTGTAGAGGAGCAGCAGCTCGGCCACGCGCCGGGCACGAGTAAAGGCGATGGTGCGGATCTCGCTCTGCACCAGGCGCGCGAGCAGGCGCGCCGCCTCGATGTTGGCGCTTTTGCGCGCCGTCTGTGCCCGGTCGACAAAGGGTGGATTCCAGAGGATAAAATCTCGCGCGCCGCGCGGGGCTCCGTCGTCCTGGTCGCCCACCACCACCGGCTCGACGCCCGCCAGGCGCTGCAGGTGCTCGCCCGGGTTGGCGATCGTCGCGGAGCAGGCGATGATCTGCGGTGCCGCGCCATAGCGGGCGCACACCCGCCACAGGCGGCGCAGCAGGCAGCCGACGTGTGAGCCGAACACGCCCCGGTAGGCGTGCGCCTCGTCGATCACGATGTAGCGCAGGTTGGCGAAAAAGCCGGCCCACAGGGTGTGGTTGGGCAGGATGCCGAGATGGAGCATGTCGGGGTTGGTGAGCAGGATGCTGGCCTGGTGGCGCAGCCGGGCGCGCGCGCCCTGGGCCGTGTCGCCGTCGTAGGTGGCGAACTGCTTGCTCGCGAGTGCCGGGTCACCGGCCGCCAGCTCGCGCACAGTGCGGAGCTGGTCGTGGGCCAGGGCCTTGGTTGGAAAGAGGTAGAGGGCGCGCGCTTGCGTCTCGG
This sequence comes from Anaerolineae bacterium, assembly GCA_035461725.1. Lineage (GTDB taxonomy): Bacteria > Chloroflexota > Anaerolineae > JAAYZQ01 > JAAYZQ01 > JAFGIA01. Next base: position 2,613 of record DATHUZ010000529.1, on the reverse strand, counting down.
CGAGCAGCGCTTCGAGCACGGGCACGTTGTAGGCCAGGGTCTTGCCGCTGGCGGTGCCGGTGGAGAGGATGACGTGCTGCCCGGCGCGGGCCGCGTTGATGGCCACGGCCTGGTGGTGGTAGAGACGGTCGACGCCCGCGTGGCGCAGCGCGGCCGCGAGAGGCGGCGGCAGCGGGCGGTCGAGGCTGCCGTGTCGCGCCCTGCGCGCCGGCAGCCGCTCCACGTGCACCACCTGGCCCCTGTAGCCGGGCAGCGTGTCGATCTGCTTGACAAAGGCGGCGGTATCCATCGCAGGGATTATAGCACAAATGTACGAGTTTCTCAAAAAAGGCCGGCCGGAGATCTGTGTAACCAGCCCTGGCCCAAAACGCTTGCCCTCGAGTTGCGCACCCTTGACGCGCTTTGGATTTTGTTGCATAATAGCCGCCCTGGCGTGGTTGCCCCTCCGCACCCCGGCGGTGCTCGATCATCACACCTGGAGGCAGACGAACATGACGGACCAAGATACGATCGTGCTCGATTCCGGCCGGCGCGTGGGCATCCATTGGGTAGCCAGGGGCGAGGGACGGACAGTAGTCTTTTGCCACGCGGCTCCCGGAGCCGGAAACTTTGACCCCGATCCTGAGGAGACGGCCAGGCGGCGGGTGACCCTGATCGCCGTGGATCGCCCCGGCTACGGGGCCTCGGACCCGGTCAGGGGCGACGAGTGGGCGAGCGTCGACGCGGCAGCCGACGACCTGGCCGAGGTGCTGCGCCGGCTCGACGTGGCCCAGGCCGGCGTCGCCGGCTGGTCGGCCGGCGGAAGGGTCGCCCTCGCGCTCGCCGCGCGCCATCCCGAGCTGGTGGAGCGGGCGGCGATCGTGGCCACGCCGGCTCCCGACGAGTTTGTGCCCTGGATTCCACCCGAGCAAAACGAGGCATTGGGCATGCTGCGCGGCAAGCCGGCCGAAGAGGTACACGCCATCCTGGCGGCGCAGCTCGAGCAGATGCTGCCCGAAGATGCCTCGCCCGAGGCGTGGCTCGGACTGCTGGGTGCCAGCCCGGCCGACGAGCCGGCGCTGGCGCTACCCGGCGCCGCGGAGCGCCTGGCCGAGATGCTGCGTGCCGCTTTCGCGCAGGGTCCGGCCGGCCTGGCCGCCGACCTGGCAGGTTATACGCTGCGGCCCTGGGGTTTCGAGCCGGCGGAGGTCGTGACCCGGACCCTGTGCCTGTACGGCGCCTCGGATCCGGTAGCCGGCAGTCGCCACGGAGCGTGGTGGCAGAAAAACCTGCCCGAGGCGCGCCTGGAGATGGTGCCCGAGGCGGGGCATCTGCTCATCGTGCCGATGTGGGGCCGGGTACTGTCGCACCTGGCGCCCGGGGCACGGGGCGGCGGCGACGACGACTGAAGCCGTTACTTTGAACGGGGGGACGGACACCGGCGATGGAGCCGCGGCAGCCGGTGAGGCGCGAGGGGCGCGGTCAGAGACCGGCCCGAGCGAGAGGGGAGTCCGGCCGCCGGGCGCAGATCCCACCCCAACCCTGGGATCCCCACCCCGGTGTGCGGGGGTAGAAAAAAAAGACCGGCAGGGTGTTGTGTCGACAAAAGTGCGCACCATTCGATAATGATTGGGTCGATGCCAGGGTGCACACTCTCGCAAACACAAGACCCTGCCAGTCTGTGGTGAGCCGTGAGGGACTCGAACCCCCAACCCGCTGATTAAGAGTCAGCTGCTCTGCCAGTTGAGCTAACGGCCCAGACTGTACAATATTATAGCGGTTTTGGTGAGAGGTGTCAAAAACCGAGAAGCGGATGGGGATTGCTTCGCTCGCCGGCGCTCGCTACTAGTGAGCGCTATGTGATTGGGGCTGCTTTAACGCAGAGGCGCAGAGGCGCAGAGAGAAGGATTGACAGAGCCGGTTCTTTCGATGATGAGTGGCGTGCGCGCCAGGATCAACTCGCAATGACAGGGGGAGCGGGGGAATTGCTTGCTGGCGCTCGCTCGCAACAACAGGGGATCAGGGTCTTGGCTGCGTTGAGATGGGGCGAATTCGCCACGAGGGGCGAAGAGTGATATAATTGGCCGCTCGGAGGGTGTGGCTGTTGAAAAAAGCACGCTTTTGGATCGGAATCCTCATCAGCATCGTCGCACTGGCCTTTGCGTTTCGCCAGGTTAATCCGAGAGAGGTGTGGGAGGCGCTCGGCGGCGTCAACTACTGGCTGCTGGCCGCGTCGCTCGTCCCGCTCGTGCTCTTTCTTTTCCTGCGCGCCGTGCGCTGGCGCCAGCTCTTTTACCCGCAGCGTGGGCTGCGCCTGTCGAACCTGCTATCGGTCATCTGCATCGGCTACCTGTTGAGCAACATCTTTCCGGCCAGGCTGGGGGACGTGGCCCGCGCCTATCTGATCGGCGACACGGAAGAGGTGAGCCGCACCGCCGCGTTTTCGACCGTCGTCGCCGAGCGCGTGCTCGACGCGCTGGCCGCCGTGGCGGGCTTTTTCTTTATCCTGCCCTTCGCGCCGCTGCCCGAGTGGATGGTGAACTCGGGGCTGACGGTGGGTGTGGTAGCGCTGGTGGCCGTGGCGCTCTTTGTGGTGCTCGTGCGTCGCAAAGAGTGGACGCTGGCGCTGCTCGA
>DATHUZ010000528.1:0-2403 GCA_035461725.1 Anaerolineae bacterium | reverse complement strand
CCCGGGCCAGGTACCCTGTCAGGCTCTCCGGTGCCGGGCAGGCAAAACGGTACAACTGTCCCACCAGCGACCGCTGCAGTGAGCCGAGCTCCCTGGCCTCACGCGCACACGCCGCGCACCGGGCGATGTGCCGCCGCACTGCCTCGCTGGCGAGCCCGTCGGCGTATGCCACCAGGTCCCCCTCCTCGATTTCGCCAGGGTTGATACAATCGCTCACCGTCACCCTTCCTTCTACTCAATATAACGTCCGAAGTGGCACACTTTCGCCACAGACTTTACCTACAGCCCGAAATTCTTGCATTTTTCATCCCGCCGCAGCCGCCGGCAGATCCGCTCCTTCACCCTCGACACCTCTCTGGCATCCGCGCACACGTGGGGCCAGCGGCCGGCGATCTCGCGCGGGCTAAGCTGCCACTCGAACGACGCGCGAAAGACGAGCTGCTCCTCCGGGCCCTGCAGGCACCCGAGCGCGTGCTCGTACAGCTCGCGTGCCTCCATCCGCGCCAGCACGCTGTCGCCACAAGCGTCAGCCCCAGGCAGACCCCTGTCCGCAACGTTCTCCACCAGCTCTTCGCGCAGGCGTCTTCGCTCCATCTGGCGCCTGGCATCGATCGCCGTCGTCTGGGCGCACCGCTTGAGGTAGGCGAGCAGCTTGTCGAGGTTGGCGAAATCGCCCAGCCGCTCGGCAGGCAGCGCCTGCCAGAAGCGGGCAAAAGTGCGGGCAACGAGCGCGTCCGGGTCCTGCACCCCGCCCCCCAGCCAGTAGCGCACCAGTCGCTCGTATTGCGTGTAAAGAACATCCCACGCCGCCTGATCCCGATCGGCTACCGCGCGCCGGAACAGCTCGTAACACGATGCGCCGCCAGCCTCGTCACCCTGTCGCCCGCGTGCCATCTCTTGCGCACACCGGCGGGCCAACTCTGATATGAGGAGTGTTCGCTCTTCTGTCACGCCTCTCTCCTGACTCCATCGTCCCCCTACGGCCGCTTCGGGACAAACGCTTCGTCGCCATTCTACCAGCGAACTGCAAAAAGGGCAACCGCTCGAGCGGGAATCTTGGTGGACAAGCGCCGTTGACGATCGCCGGCATCGAATTGCCGAACCACCTCAGATGGTGTATAATCCCCCCTGCACCGACGAGAGGAGCAGCATGAAGAGGGTCACCATCCGGGACGTAGCCGCCGCCGCAGGCGTATCGCACCAAACCGTATCGCGCGTCATGAACGGCAGGCCCGACGTGGCGCCAGAGACGCGCGACCGTGTGCTGCAGGTCATGCAGGAGATGGAATACCAGCCCAGCGCCATCGCCCGCAGCCTCACCCAGCAGCGCAGCTTTACCGTCGGCGTCGTCACCGCCGGCCTGAGCTACGTGGGCCCTTCGCGCACCCTGAATGGCATCGCCGAGCAGGCCGAGCGGATGGGTTATGCGCTGCTCCTGAAAGAGCTGCCCGGCTTTAGCACCAACCACGTCCAACCCCTGCTCAACTCGCTGATAGAGCGGCGCGTGGACGGCATCGTGTGGGCTGTGCCCGAGGTGGGCGACAACCGGGCGTGGCTCGACGACCAGGCCGGCGCCCTGTCTGTGCCGGCGATATTTTTGACCATGCAGACCCGGCCGGGCGTGCAGATCGTGTCGGTGGACAACTATGCTGGCGGCCGGATGGCCACCGAGCACCTGCTGCAGCAGGGGTACAGGCAGATCGCCCACATCTCGGGCCCGCTCGACTGGTGGGAAGCCCGCCAGCGCCAGGCAGGCTGGCGCGATGCCATGCTGGCCGCCGGCGTGCCCGAGCCGGAGCTAGTTTGCCAGGAGGGAGACTGGTCGTCGGCCAGCGGCGAGGAGACGTTTCGCTCCTTGTTGGCGAGCTATGCCGACATGGACGCGGTGTTTGTGGGCAACGACCAGATGGCCCTCAGCGTGCTGCAGGTGGCGTGCCGTGAGGGCATCGAGGTGCCGGCAGAGCTGGGCGTCGTCGGCTTTGATGGGCTGCCCGACGCGGCCCACTACTGGCCACCGCTAACCACGGTCTACCAGGACCAGCCCGAGATGGGCCGCCTGGCCCTGGCCGAGCTCGTGCAGCGCATCGAATCGAGCCGTCAGGCCCCCTCAGAAACCGAGCCACGCGCCATCTCGCTGCAGCCCGAGCTCGTCGTGCGCACCAGCTCACTGCGCCAACCTGCGTAACCTCTCCGGTCCCGCCGATCCCCTCGCGATCGTCGTGAACGCTGTGCCGTCCACCCACGATCCTTGCTCCCATCTGCCCCTCGTGCCGGCACCTCGCCTTCAAGTCTCGCTCGATCTTGTGAGAAAACCTTCCTAAAACACCCCCGGAGGGTATTGACAGTCTCCTCTCTTCATGTTATACTGTTACCGGTAACGTGATCGGTAACAGGAACGGTAAC
>DATHUZ010000527.1:0-3484 GCA_035461725.1 Anaerolineae bacterium | reverse complement strand
CCTCCCGTGGGGTATTATACTCCAATGCGCAACGCCGTCAAGCGTGACGCCTGCGCCCCGCGCCGGCCGGTTGCCCAGCCGTGCCCCCGGGTTTTTGCGCTGTGCATCATTTGATGTAGAAGCGGGCACCGAAAATGGGTCCTTTTGAAGAAAGCGAAATCCGTCTTGACGCCGATGCACGCGCAAAGCGCGCGTGCTAAGATACCCTCGGTCAGAATTGGCAACATTCTTCCCACAGGAAAGGAAATGGACAAATGACGTTAATGAGACCCGATCCCACGTTTTATCCTTCGGCACGCGACGCGATGAAGGCCGCGCGCGAGCGCTACGCCTACGTCGGCGTGCTCAACCCGGGGAATGGCAAGAATGATGGCCTGGCCGTGGTCGACCTCGACCCAGAGTCGAGCACATACAGCCAGATCCTCAGCACCCTCGAATTCCCGGGCCTCGGCCACGAGGTGCACCATTTTGGCTGGAACGCCTGCAGCTCGGCCCTCTGCCCCTCTTCCGCCCACCCTCACCTCGAGCGCCGCTACCTGATCGTGCCGACGCTCCGCACCTCCCAGATTTTTGTCGTCGACACCCGGCCCGACCCCACCCGCCCGCACGTGATCAAAACGATCGACGCCAACGAGATCGCGGAAGGTGCCGGCTACAGCCGGCTACACACGGTCCACTGCGGCCCCGACGCCATCTATGTCAACGCCTTGGGCGGCACCACCGACGGCGAGGGCCCCGGTGGTGTCTTTATGCTCGACCACTTTACCTTCGACGTGCTCGGCCCGTGGGAGGCGGATCGTGGCCCTCAGTACCTGGCCTACGACTTCTGGTGGCACATCACCCAGGACGTGATGGTCACCAGCGAGTGGGGCACGCCCAACATGTTCGAAGACGGCCTCAAGCTCGAGGACGTCGTCGGTCAGCGCTACGGCCATCAGCTCCACTTCTGGGACATGCGCAAGCGCAAGCACGTGCAGACCGTCGACCTCGGCCCCGAGTACCAGATGACCCTCGAGCTGCGGCCCGCCCACGACCCGACCAAGACCCACGGCTTTGTCGGCGTGGTGACCAACACCAAGGACCTGGGCGGCAGTATCTGGACCTGGTACCGCGAGAATGGCGAGTGGAAGGCAACCAAGACGATCGACATCCCCGCCCAGCCCGCCGACGAGGCGAACCTACCCGATGCGCTGAAACCCCTCAAGGCCGTGCCCCCGCTCATCACCGACATCGACCTGTCGCTCGACGACCGCTTTCTCTACGTCTCGTGCTGGGGCACGGGTGAGCTGCAGCAGTACGACGTCTCCGACCCCTTTAACCCGCGTCTGACAGGCAGCGTGCACCTTGGCGGCGTCACCCGTAAGGCGGCACACCCGAATGGCACGCCGCTCACCGGAGGGCCGCAGATGGTCGAGATCAGCCGCGATGGTCGCCGTGTCTATCTCACCAACTCGCTCTACAGCACCTGGGACGACCAGTTCTACCCCGGTCTGAAGGGCTGGTTGGCCAAGATCGACGTCGGCCCCGACGGCGGCATGGATGTCGACCCTGACTTTTTCATCGATTTCGGCGACACGCGCAGCCACCAGGTGCGCCTGGAGGGGGGCGATGCCTCTACAGACTCTTACTGCTTCCCTTAACGAGGCAGGCGCGTGGCTGACCCTGGCCGGGTTCGGCGCCTATCACGGCATCAACCCCGCCATGGGCTGGCTTTTTGCGCTCGCACTCGGGCTGCAGCAAAAGAGCGACCGCGCCATCTGGGCGGCGCTCGTGCCCATCACCCTCGGCCACGCCGCGTCGGTCGCACTCGCCGCGGCCGTGATCCTGGCGCTGCGCACGGTCGTCTCGCTGCAGACACTGCAGCTCGTCACGGCCGTGCTCTTGATCGGGTTCGGTGCCTACAAGCTGTTCAACTGGTACCGCCACCCAAAGTGGGTGGGGATGCGCGTCGGATGGCTGGAGCTCGCCGGCTGGTCCTTTCTCATGGCGACCGCCCACGGCGCCGGCTTGATGGTCGCACCCGCGCTGCTCGGCGTCATGGACATGTCTCACTCGGACATGCTATTCCACTCCACCGGCGCCAACGTCGGTCTCGCTGTCGGGGGGCACACCGCCAGCATGCTCGTCACCATGATCGTCGTGGCGTGGGTCGTCTACCGCCGGCTCGGCCTGATGGTGCTGCGCCGCGGCTGGCTCAACTTTGACCTGATCTGGTCGGCGGCCCTCCTGGCCGTCGGCGGCATCTCGCTCGCCGTCGCCGTGTGACGGTACATCGCACTGCGTAGACAGAGGCCTCCGGAGCAGAATCCCGGAGGCCTCTTCTCGTGTGTCGACTCTGCATCGGATCTCCAGCCGCTCTCCACACATCCTCCACATCTTTATGCTACAATTTGAACGTCGATGAGAAACGAATCTGGATTGAGCGAGCCAACATGTCAACCTTGAGCCATACCATCCGCAAATTCGACCGCTTTGAGCTGAAATACCTGGTACCCATCGTGGCGGCAGAGAAATTCAGGCAGGCGCTGCGTGCCTACCTGGTGCCCGACGATCACGGCAACGCGCACGGCTGCTACCACCTCTCCAGCCTCTACTACGATGGGCCGGGCTATTACTTCTACTGGGAAAAAATAGACGGCATCAAGTTCCGGCGCAAGCTGAGGATCCGCCATTACGACTCGGGCACGCGGTTGACCGGCGACACGCCCGTCTTTTGCGAGATCAAGCAGCGTTTGAACAAGGTGACGCAGAAACGGCGGGTGCTGCTCCCCTACGCCCAGGCCCGCCAGTTGTGCGACGAGCGCCGGGCTCCCGGCGAGGCGCCCGATCGCACAGTGTACGATCGGGCGGTGATTGGCGAGATCGAGGCGATGCTGTGGCAATACAACCTGCGCCGGGCCAGCGTCGTCAGCTATACGCGCCGTGCCCTCGTCGGCAGTGACTATGACATCGGGCTGCGCGTCACCTTCGATACCGACCTCACCTGCCGCACAGATCAGCTCGAGATCTCGCACAGCGGAAGCGGGTTGCCGCTGCTTCCTCCCGGCTGGACCATCGTCGAGATCAAGGTCAACGAGCGCATGCCCTACTGGCTCACCGAACTCGTCGGCAGGCACAACCTGAGCCTGGTGCGTGTCAGCAAGTACTGCCGCAGCATCGAGCTCGCTCAGAGCCTGCCCGCCCCGGCCTGGCGCCCGGCTGCGGCGTGGACGATGCCAGGTGTGGAGAGCGACAGATGAGCCTGAGATACAGAAGACACTTCAAGCTGGTCGTGCTGCTGGTGCTGCTCTCAAGCCTGTTGGTCGTGGGAGCCGGCGATCAACGCATCGTCGCCTATACGATCGATAACACTTCCCAGGTCATAGCGCTTGAAGCCGGTTACCAGGCCGGCCTGGCCAGGCTCGACGCCTCGCTCTCCGCCACGATCCAGCACCTCACGCCCGGCTCGATCGACCGGTAGCCGCCGGCCGCTGCCCGCGGGTTC
>DATHUZ010000526.1:0-9944 GCA_035461725.1 Anaerolineae bacterium | reverse complement strand
GATTTGGGTGAGCCGAGGGGCTTTTTGGCGGGCACGCCGGGGCGGCGAGGATAAGGGGACGGGGTCGTGGAGACTTTTTCGACGGCGACGAGGGCGTGGGTGGAGGGGAGATCGGGCAAGGCGGCGGGGACGACGCGCCGCAGCACGCCGCCAAGGGTGTGGATCGCGCCGGCTGCCGCCGAGGCCTCGGCGGCAGCTCCTTCGCCCTTTGGCGCGACCAGCCAGCCGCCGGGGCGCAGAAAGGGGAGTGTGTACTCGGCGAGGACGGCCATGTCGGCAACGGCGCGGGCGAATGCCAGGTCGTAGCGCTCGCGGTGGGCGGGGTCTTGTCCCAGCTCTTCGGCGCGGGCCTTGATGGTGTGGGTGTTCTCGAGGCCGAGGAGCTTGATGACGTGATCGAGAAAGGTGACCTTTTTGCCGGTGGCTTCGAGGAGCGTGAGGTGGAGTGTGGGGAAGGCGATCTTGAGCGGCAGGCCGGGGAAACCGGCACCGGCACCGACGTCGATGGCGGATACGCCCGGTCGCGCGAGTGCGTGGCGCACCTCGTCAATGCGCAGCACAGACAGCGAGTCGACCAGGTGCCGGGTCTGCACCTCGTCAAAAGTGGTGATGGTGGTGAGGTTGAACTTTTCGTTCCACGTCACGAGGGCGTGGTAGTAGGCCTCAAAGGCAGCAAGCTGCGCGCCGGACAGGGACAAACCAAGGGCAGCCGCGCTGGCAATCAGCCGGTCCATAACCCGCGCTCAGGCGAACGGGCAGCGACAGGTATCAGCGCGTGATATGCATCGGCATGATGACGCATACAAAATTCTCGCCACCGACGGGACGCAGGACACCGGGACTGCTGGGCGTGGTGGTCTCGAGGGCAACTTCGGGTGTGCCCATTACCTGGAGGGCGTCGATCATGTAGCGCGCGTTGAAGGCGATCTCGATCTCGTCGCCGTCGACCGTCGCGTCGATCTCGCTGACATTGTCGCCAAACTCGGCCGACGTGCCGGTGATGATCATCTGACCGGGGGTCAGCTCGCCGCCGGGCACGGCGTGAAAGCGGACAATGTTGGCCGCGTCGCGGGCAAAGAGAAAGGCGACGCGCACGGCTTTGAGCAGCTCCTGGGTGCTGACCGTGGTGCGGGTGGTGTGCGATTTGGGCACGATCTGGTTATAGTCGGGAAAGTTGCCCTCGATGAGCTGCGAGACGAGGTCGGTGCTGGGCAAGTGGAAGAGGAGCTGGTTGCGCTGGGGGGTGATAAGCAGCTCGATCTTTTTCTCCTCCTCGCCCGAGATGCGTGCCAGCTCGGACAGGGCGCGAGCAGGAATGATGACGCTGCTGGCGGTATCGAGATCGGCACCGACGTCGGCGGAGGTGACGGCCAGGCGAAAGCCGTCGGCGGCGGCCATGGTGAGGCCGCCCTGGTGGAACAGGGCGAGGACGCCGGTGAGGATGGGCCGGCTCTCGTCGGTGGCGGCGGCAAAGACGGACTGGTCGATCATGCGCCGGAAGCCCTCGGCGTCGAGGTGGATGTGGGACGGGGCCTGGGGCGCGACGCTTTCGGCGGTGGGCACTTCGGGGAACTCAGCCGCGTCGATGCCCTTGATGTTGGCCTCGTAGCGAGCGCATTTCAGGTTGAGGCTCTGCGTGCGCGTGTTCAGGTCGATCTCGATCTGACCGGGAGGCAGCGAGTTGACAAATTCGGTCAGGAGCCGGGCCGGGACGGTGACGCTGCCCTCCTCCTCGACCTTGGCGCCGATCCAGCAGTTGATGCCGACCTCAAGGTTGGTCGCCGCCAGGCGCAGCCGGCCCTCGTCCGTTTGCAGGAGGATGTTGGACAGGACGGGCAGGGTGGAGCGGGTGGCGACGGCACGGCCGACGGTGGCCAGGCCGCGGGCCAGGTTCTCTTGCAAACAGGTGAGCTTCATGATCTCCTCCTTTGTCATCCCAGTACCCTGGGCCAGTACTCTGGGCCACTACTTGGGGCGCATCGTGCCCACGCCTACTAGATACAGGGGCCCAGCCTGGTTTAGTATACTACAAAATGGTCAGAAGTTCAAACTGGAGGGAAGCGGTGCATCGCTTGTGAGCAGCATTTCGGTGCACGGAGAGAGATGGGGGTGGGCTCGCCGCAGGTTTACCGACCAGTACGTGCGTTCGGAAGAGAAGCCATCATAAACAAAGTGCAGGGGTAAGAATTCCTCACCCCTGCACAGAACGCACCGCAGCACTCGAGTTCTACTTGCGCCGCCTCGCCCTGATTTGCGCGCCGGCGTAGCCGGCCAGTCCGGCCAGAGCCCCTCCCATCAGGACAAATGTCGATGGCTCGGGCACGACGGGGGGAGCCGCGGGCGGAGGTGTTGGCGTGGGCGTGGGCGTGGACTGGGCATGGATGCCGAGGTCCTCGTCGACGTCACTGCCGGTCAGGTTGATATTGGAGATCCGGCCTGTCGCCGGATCGGCGTCGCTGTCGAGTGTGTCATCCGTTCCCTGGTCTTGAGGAGTGATGATCCAGCCGGCAGGAAGGTTCGAGAAAGCGATGCAGTAGGTGCCGGGGCTCAAGTCGAGAAAGCGGTAGCTGCCGTCCGCGCCGGTGGGCTCACTCGCCAGGGACTCGGCGCCCGAACAGTCGGCAGTACCATAGAGCGTCGCCACGACGCCTTCTACGCCTGGCTCGCCGGCGTCCTGAATGCCATCCTCATCCAGATCCTCCCATACGAGATCGCCCAGGGTCAGGAGCTGGCCGAAACCAAAGTCGTTGTCCAGGTCATCGGGCGCGCCGCTGTCGAGCGACACGGCGTAGGACAGGGGAGTCACCGGGTTGTCGCAGTCGCCGAGGTCGGGGTCGGCCGCGTCGACCTCGACGACGTAACAGCGGGGCAGGGAGCCGGCCAGGCCGACGGCGAGATCCTCAAAGAGGTAGAGGCCATCGAGACCCGAATCGATCGTGGACAACTGCGTCCCGGCGATGCCGTCGCAGCCGGGATCGTCGTACAGCGTCACGCCCGCGGCGGTCACGCCCTCGGCCGCGTCGTAGGCCCCGTTGCTGTTGGCGTCGCAGAAAACGCGGTCGCCGATCGAGCCGGTGGTATAGAGGCCGACGTCCTGGTCCAAGTCGCTTGCCGCCAGGTCGATGCCAGGGATCTGGGCTGTCGCCGGATCGGCGTCACTGTCGAGCGTGTCGTCGGCCCCCTGATCCTGCGGGCTGATGGCCCAGCCGGCAGGGATGTTGGAGAAGCGCAGGCAGTAGACCCCCTCGTCCAGGTTTGTGAACAGGTAGTTGCCGGCTGCATCGGTGGTTTCAGAGGCGAGCGCCTCGCCCGTGCAGACACGAGCATAGAGGTCGACACCAATGCCGGCCACACCCGCCTCGGCTGGATCCTGGATGCCGTCCCCGTCGCTATCGTACCATACCAGGTCGCCCAGGGTGAGTAACTGGCTGAGGCCAAAGTCGTTGTCGAGGTCATCGGGCACGCCGGTGTCGAGCGACACGGCGTAGGACAGGGGTGTGACCGGGTTGTTGCAGTCACCCAGGTCCACGTCGGTCTCGTCCACCTCGACGACGTAACACTCGGGCAGGGTGCCGGCCAGGCCAATCGCGAGGCCGTCAAAGAGGTAGAGGCCGTCGACGCCCGAGTCGATCGTCGACAACTGGCTCACGGCCACGCCGTCGCAGCCGGGATCGTCGTACAGGGTCAGGCCGACGGCGGGCACTCCCTCGCCCGCATCGTAGGCCCCGTTGCCGTTGGCGTCGCAGAACACGCGGTCGCCGATCGAACCGGTGGTATAGAGGCCGACGTCCTCGTCCAGGTCGTCGGCAGCCAGGTTGATGCCGGCGATCTGGGCCGTCGCCGGATCGGCGTCGCTGTCGACCGCGTCGTCCGCCCCCTGGTCCTGCGGGCTGATCGTCCAGCCGGCGGGGATGCTCGACAATTGCAGGCAGTAGACGCCCTCGGCCAGGTCTGTAAAGAGGTAATTTCCGGCCGCATCGGTCGTGTCGCTGGCAAGCAACTGGCCTGCGCACGTATCCGCATAAAGGTCGACGACGATGTCCGCCACGCCGGGCTCGCCGACATCCTGGATCCCGTCGGCATCGGCGTCGTACCAGACGAGGTCGCCCAGGCTCAGGAGCGGCTGGATCGTGACCTGGTAATCCTCGACTTCGCCATTCCACCAGAGCCCGTCGTACGACAGCTCGGTCAGCGGGTCTTCGGCGGTATAGCGAAACCGCGCATAGGTGGTGCCGGGGACGGCGCCGGCAGGCACGGCAAAGTTGAGGGCGTTGGTGCCCGCGGCGACGGCCAGGTCGGAAAAGATCTGCTCTCCGGCGTCGGCCCAGTCGCCATCGGCGTTGAAATCGAGCCAGGCGTTCAGGTAGCCATCCGCAGATACAATCACGTCGACCGCGGCCGTGCCACCGGGCGCCAGCGCGCTGGCAAAGGTGACGCCATCCTCATCGTCCTCACCGGACAAGTCGTCGCCATCGGCGGCGGCCGAAGGCTGCCCGTCCACCTCCAGGTCGACGAGGGCGCCGAGCGTGCCAGGTGCGTTGGGCGAGAACACGTGGCAGGCGCCGTTCGACGCCAGAAGGGTGGGATAGGCCGGGTCGGGGGCATCACCACAATCTAGCTGCTGCTGCACCTCGACGGCCCCCGCGTCACAGTCGGCAATGCCGTCGAGGTTTCCGTCCTGGGGCCGGTCCACGCCGCGCTGGTCGATCGGCAACAGGCACGCCCCAACAGGACCGGCGTCGATGGCCGGGCTCCCGTCGAGCGGCAGGTGGGTCCAGGTTGGCCCGCCATTGTCGGCGAGTGGACCGAGCCACGGGTCGGTGGTCATCTGGTCTCCCGGGCCGGTGGCAGGGCAGGTGGCGCCAACCAGGTTGTAGCCAACCGAGGTATAGTCGGTTCCCGGTTGCAGGAAGCAGTCCTGACTCCCGTTCGCCGCCATGATCGCGCTTGCCACCGAGATAGATGTCACAACCTGCTGTGGAGCGCTGCCCTGATCGATGGCGGCCGGATGCAGGATCGGCCAAGCGCCACCGCGTGTGAGGGCCATCCCACCGGCAACAAGGCCGCTGGTGTTGCTCGTCACGGTCGTGTGGGTGACCGTCAAGGTGGTGTTCACCTCGATGCCAAGCAGGTGGATCGCGCCACCAAACAACGCCTGGTTGTTGCTCAGCGTGCTGTTGCTGATCTGCAGCTCGCCCCCCCAGACCGTGATGCCCCCTCCTGTGCCGCCCTGCGGATCCAGCGCCCTGTTGCTCACGATGGTGGAGCGCGCGATCGAGCCGGTCCCAAAGTGCCTGATCCCGCCGCCTTCAAAGTCGGCGATGTTGCCGCTCACCGTGGTGTCTATGAGCTGCATCTCGTTCTGGTTGATGATACCCGCCCCCCAAAAAGCCGTATTGTCCGCAACCGTCGACAGAGTGACAAAGAGCTGCCCGGCGCTGTAAATTCCGCCACCCTCTGAGGCGTGATTGTTGCGCAGGCTGCTGGCGTAGAGGGTGACGATGCCGTCACTGTTGTAGATACCCCCTCCGATCTCCCAACTGAGACCGGTCAGATCCCCGTTCTGCACGGTGATCGCGTCCAGGGTCAGTGCCCCTCCCGTATAGACCTCAAAGATGCGGAAATAGTCGACCGCCGCGGGATCGCGTTGAATGGTGGCGCCAACGCCGCCGTCGATGGTAATGTCGGAGGTAATGACCGGCAGGCCGTTGAGGGTGTTGTCGGGCACGGCCAGGATGTAGACGCATCCGTCGGCAAGCAGGATGGTATCGGCGACGCCATTGGCGTTCGCCGCGTTGATCGCAGCGACCAGGGCGGGCACGTCGCCTACCCCACCCGGACAGCTCCCGCGGAGATCAAAGGTATCGGCATAGGCCGGAGGAGCCGGGAGCACGCCCAGGCCGGCCAGCAGGGCGAAGGCAGCAACGACGATCAGGACACGACTTTGTGGTTTCATGAGATCCTCCTCTGCTGTTGTGGATGAATGAAAAGGACCACGAACAAGCGCCAGTGCGCTCGTGTCGTGGTCCAACTACCGAGTGCGATTCGTGGAACGGCTGCGATGCGAACGGCCACCCTCTCCTCCCTGGTCCCACCGGCCACCTCGCCGTGGTACCGCGAGCATAACACGGCTCGTGGAAAAAGGCAAGTCGGGCAAGGGACAGGGCTATGGTCGTCGTAGCCTACGGAGTGAAGAAGTGTGCCCGGACGGAGCGCGGTCAGAGGGGTTCGGCCAGGTCCTTGAAGTTGTAGATGCCGTCCTCGACAGGCCAGGCGCGCCGGCAAGCGGGACAGGCAAGCGCGTCCCCTTCCGCTCGGAGTGGTTCGCCCCCACAGGACGGACAGCGGAACAGGATCTCTTCCGCTGCATCGCCCGCCGGACCGCCAGCCTCGGCGCGGAAGAAAACGCTGGGGGTGAGCTGCCACCAGGCGCCGGTGGGCTGGAGCAGGTTGTCGACGGCGGCGAGCAGGCGCGCGGGCAGCAGGCGCTTGAGGAGCGGCAGGCGGAAGTGAGACGCGGTCAGCGTTTGTTTCACGTGAAACATTGCCTCGGTCAGGCGGGCGCGCATCCAGGCCGGGTGAAAGTCAAAGTTCATCTCGACGAACTCGTACGGCTCGTGCGCAAACGGGTTCCACGCCTGGCGGCGCAGGGCGTAGCGGGCAATCGCCTTCAGGTGGCGCTTGTTGGCGTGCTCGAGGACAAAAGTGCCGCCGCCGGGCATGACCCGGGCCAGCTCGGAAAGGAGCGCGGGCACGTCGGACACGTGGTGCATGACGCGCACCATCATGGCCGCGTCAAAGGTGTCGCGGGCAAAGGGCATAGCGTAAAAGCTGGCGGCAACGTAGACAATGCGGGGGTCGCGGCCCAGGCGCGCCTGCGCCTGGCGGAGCAGCGAGCGGGAATAGTCGAGCAGCACCACCTGGCCGTAGCCGGCGTAAAGCTCGGACAGGCGGCCAAAGCCCGCGCCGACGTCGAGCAGGCGCCGGCCGCATGGAGGAAGGAGGCGGCGCAGAGCGTAGCGCTCGGCCAGGTGCTCGTATTCGCGGCCCTGGTCGGTCCAAAAGTCGCCTTCGTAGTCGTGACCTTCATAGTCGCAGATGCGTGCCATGCGCGGGAGTGTAACACAGGTTGGGGGAGTTGGCAACTTGTGGTAGAATGGAAAGTAGACGTGATACGTGACGCGTGAGGGCTGACGATGGAGGACTTGGCGAGGGGGCACGTGGAGGCGGCGTACGATGGCGACCCGGAGAGAGAATGGATGCGCCTGGAGCGGCATCGGACCGAGTTCGCGGTGACGTTACAGGCGATGGACGAGTACCTGCCGCCGGCACCGGCGCGAGTGCTCGACGTGGGTGGAGGGCCGGGACGGTACGCGATCGAGCTGGCGCGCCGTGGGTACGAGGTGACACTCTTTGACCTGTCGCAAGGGTGCCTGCGGATGGCGCGTGATAGGGCGGCGGAGGCAGGGACATCGCTGGCGGCGGTGGAAAAGGGCACGGCGACGGATCTCGGGCGCTTTTCCGACGGCGCATTTGACGCCGTGCTCTTGATGGGGCCGCTCTACCACCTGCTCGACGTTGGCTCGCGGCGCCAGGCCCTCGCCGAGTCGGCACGCGTGCTGCGGAACGGCGGCATGCTCCTCGCGGCGTTTATCACGCGCTACGCGGTGCTGCGCTGGGCTGCCGCCCACGAGCCGAGGTGGCCGGTGGAGCACCGCGACGAGCTCGCCGCCGTCGTAGAGCAGGGCATCCTGCCGCCGCGCGGGGTGCCGGGGGCCTCATTCGTGGCCTGGTTCGCCCATCCCACAGAAGTCGAGCCGTTGATCGTCGAGGCGGGGCTCGAGGTGGCGACGATGCTCGGCGTCGAGGGGCTGGTGAGTATGATCGAGGAGCAGGTGAACGCGCTCGAAGGAGAGGCGTGGGAAACATGGCTGGACCTGAACTACCGCGTGGCAGCGGACCCGTCGATCCACGGCTGCGTGGAGCACCTAGTGGCGATCGCGAGGAAGCCGTGACCCGCGCTCGCGACTTTTGTGCCGAGAAGGCGATGGAGCACGTGCGGGTGCTGGCAGGCGAGATCGGCGCGCGCGGGAGCTGCACAGACGCGGAGCAGCGCGCGGCGGAATACGCCGCAGATACGATGCGGGCGCTGGGCGCGCGCGAGGTGGCGGTGGAGCGATTTCGCGCTGTACCGGGCACCTACCGCCCCTACGCCGTAGCATTCGGCCTGGCACTGTCCAGCACCGCGGTCGCCTGGCTGTGGCCCGGCCGCTTTACGCTCGCCCTCGCGGCCCTCGCGCACCTGGCCGCCGCCTGGGGCATGATCCGCGAAAGTGACCTGCGCGCGAGCTGGATCCGGCGCCTGCTGCCCCAAGCGACGGGGCACAACGCAGTCGGTGTGATGCCCGCTGGCGGTGACGTCCGCCGCCGGGCGGTGGTGTGCGCCCACCTAGACACGCACCGCACCCCGGTCTTTTACAGCTCGGATGCGTGGCAGCGGCTGTTTGGACTGATCGTGACCGGGGCTTTTGCCAGCCTGGTGTCCGGGATCATGGTCTATGGCCTCGGTGCGCTGTTGGATTGGACATGGGTGTACTGGATCGGCCTGCTCACCGGCAGCGTGCAGATGGTTCTGCTGGCGCTGTCCATCGAGGCCGAATTCACCCCATACTCACCGGGCGCCAACGATAACGCTTCGGGCGTGGGCGTGGCGCTGGGGCTGGCGGAGCGGCTGGCGCGTGAGCCGCTCGATCGTACTGAGGTGTGGCTGGCCCTGACCGACTGCGAGGAGGTGATGGCGCAGGGCATGGTCTCCTTTGTGGAGGCCCACGGCGCGGCGCTGGGTAGTGACGCGGTGTACGTCATCCTCGACCAGGTGGGCGCGGGACACCTGACGTGGCTGAGCGTCGACGGTTTGATCCTGAAGCACGAGACGCACCCGCTGGCGCTCGATCTCGCCCGGCGTGCCGCCGCGGCGCTGCCCGAGATCAAGAGTGAGGAGCGACCGGGAGTAGCGTACACGGATGCGGTGGTGGCAACAAAGCGCGGCGCGCCGGCGATCACGCTGTCGGCGATCCCAAACGAAGGGGGTGCCGGCGCGCACTGGCACCAGGTGAGCGACGGGGTGGACGTGGTACAGCGGTCGAGCCTGGTGGACGCGTGCGCGTTCGCCTGGCTGGTGCTGCGCGAGACCGACAGGATGGTGCCCTAGCAGATCGCGCGCACAACTTGTCGGTTCGGTACACCACAAAATATATCTTTAAATATATCCCCGCTCTATATCCTGATACATTGACACTCCTTCCTCGAAAGGCTATAGTAGAGTCGAGCGATGCGCCGGCTTGCCTGCGCGTCGCACGTGTCGCGCCGGCACCTCCGGTGCGACGGCTCACAAGGAGGAAAATCCGCACGCCTCAATTCTGTGCGGTACAACAGCAGGTTCCAACGGAGAGAGGAGTCATGAGCCAAGCAAATGCTCCATGGAGCGCCGGCAGAGGCCCTCGTGTAGCCACGCCACCACCTCGCGCTTTGATGACGGTCGGCGCTCTGTGCCTGCTGACCCTCACCGGCTGCAGCGTCGACATGATGAGGCCTGCCGGCCCGGCAGCCGCCCGGATCGCCACCCTGGCGTGGGTGCTCTTTGGGCTGGGTGGCGCCGTCTTTGTCGGGGTGGTGGGGCTGCTCATCGCCGGCCTGGTGCTGCGCCGTCACGGCGAGGAGCAAGAGCGCCCACTCCGTTTCACGATCCCCTTTGTGACGTGGGGTGGAGTCGCTCTGCCTGCGGTCACGGTGCTATTCCTGATGTCCTTTACCGTCTACACCCTCGCGCACCTGACCGAGCCGCTGGAACAGGAGCAGGACCTCGTCGTGGACGTGATCGGGCAGATGTGGTGGTGGGAGGTGAGCTACCCGCAGTACGATTTTGTCACGGCGAACGAGATCCA
>DATHUZ010000525.1:0-3559 GCA_035461725.1 Anaerolineae bacterium | reverse complement strand
CGAGATCATTGGCCGGCGCGTGGGGATGATGGACGAGCGCACGACGCTGTTCGTCGTGTCGGACCACGGCTTTGGCCCGGCGCACAAGTCGTTTCACGTGAACCGCTTGCTGCAGGAGGAGGGGCTGCTGGTGCTGGGTGGCGGGGACGCGCGGGGCGGGGTGGCGGCCCGGCTGGGGCTGACGCCAGAGCGGGTGCGCGGCGTGGTGCGCCGCCTGGACGTGCTGGGGCTGCGCCGCCGGATGGGGCGCCTGGCGCGGGTGACGCTGGGGCGGCGGCTGGATGAGCGGCTCACGCCGCCGGTGGATTGGGCGCGCACGCTGGCGATCAGCGGCAGCCCGGCGACGGAAGGGATTTACATAAATTTACGAGGGCGCGAGCCGGCCGGGATCGTGGAGCCGGGCGAGGCGTACGAGGCGCTGCGCGAGCGGCTGATCGCCGCGCTGGGGGCGCTGCGCGACCCGGAGACGGGCGAGCGGGTGGTGCGCGCGGCTTATCGCCGCGAAGAGATCTATGATGGGCCGTTCCTCGACCAGCTCCCGGACGTGGTGTTCGACCTGGGCGACAGCCCCTACCTGGCGAGCGACGCGCTGGCGGCGGCGGACGTGATCGCGCCGCTGCCGCCCGACTATCTGCAGGGGCGGCACCGGCCAACGGGCATTCTGGTGGCGGCGGGGCAGAGCGTGCGCCGGGGTTTCGAGGTCGGCGGCGCGCGCATCGTCGACGTGATGCCGACGGTGCTCTACAGCCTGGGCCTGCCGGTGCCGCGGGACGTCGACGGGCGGGTGCTGGAAGAGATTTTCTGCGACGAGTACCGAGACGCGCACCCCGTGGCGCACGACGATCCGGTCGACCCGGCAACCGACGGCGCGGCGCAGGTGTACGACGAGCAGGATATGGCAGAGATGGAGCGGCGGCTGCGCGGCCTCGGCTATGCAAGCTGACGGGTGGGGGGAGTAGTTACACAGAGATACACAGAGAGGAACGGAGATGCACAGAGAGGGAGATAGTGTCTCCCTCTCTGTGCATAGTTCCCAAGGCCGTCAGGGGACGGGTGACCAGGCAGAGTATTCGTCAGAGAGATTGTTGTCGGTCAGGTTGATGGGGGTGGTGTAACCCTCGCACCACTTCCAGACTTCTTTGTCCGGGCCGGCGACGTCGCCCAGGATGGAGTAGAACGAGAAGCATTGGCCGGCGGGGGCAAAGCTGGCGATGTAGCGGTTGAGGTTGTCGCTGAACACTTTGACGTACGCGCCGGTGTCAGGGTTCATTCGGTAAAGCTGCTCATCCTTGCCATCCACGACCCGCCACGTGTAATAGATCCACTCTTCGGGACCCCAGGTGGGATAGACCTCGTCGCTGCCGGGCGTGTCGAGGATCTGGCGCTGGTTGCTGCCGTCGGCGTCCATCAGCCACAGGTCGCGCCCCGCGTAATAGCGGTCGGACACGAAGGCGATGCTCTGCCCATCGGGCGACCAGGCCGGGTGCTCGTCGCCATAGTCCCAATCGGTCAACTGCTGCTGGCTGCCGCCGTCGACGTCCATGACCCAGATGTCGGGGATGTAGTAACCGGCGGGAATGCCCGGCTGGTTGCGCATGAAAGCGATGCGGGTGCCGTCGGGCGACCAGGCGGGCCAGCGATCGTCGCCGGCGTGCTCGGTGACGGTATAGACCTGGCGCGTGCCGAGGTCGATCTTGTAGATGGCCCGGTTCCAATTGGAGAGGTCGCCGGCCGAGTAGGCGATCCAGTTGCCGTCGGGCGACCAGGTGGGCCCACCCTCGTCGACGTCGGGCGTGTTGGTCAGGTTAACGATCACGCCGGGATACTCGTTGTGGACGAGCATGAGATCGTGCTGCTCCGAGCCGGGTGTGGGTTTGCTCTCGAATACGATCAGGCCCCGCGTGGTGACGTCGAACGCGACCGTGAGCGGGACGGTGCAGCCGCCGTTGGATACCTGGACGGTAATGACCTGGCTGCCGGTCAGCTCCCAGAGGAGATCGAGGGTGTCGGTGAGGCCGGCGCTGTGGACGACGGGCTCGTGGCCCGTGGCCTGCCATCTGTACGTGAGCGGCAGGGCGACGTTCGGACCGGGCACCTCGACGGTGAACGTGTGGGTGAACCCGATGGTGCCCGGATCGGCCGGCGCGGTGAGGGTGGCGCCTTGCAGGCGGCAGGCGGTGACGAGAGGGAGAAAGATCTGTGTCTCGGTGAGCACGGCGGTGGAGTGGGACTGCAGATCGCCGGCGGCGAGCAGGCCCATCTGCTGTGCAGGGCGTGCTTCGGCCGGCGGGCCGGCGTGCACCCAGAGGCCGGCGAGCAGGCTGACCGCGACGAGGGCGGCGGCCAGGACCATAAAGAGCGGCCAGCGAATGGCCGCGTGGGAACGCACGTCTAATCTTTCAGGCATGGCTTCTCCTTGTGTGAGGCATGTTGCCCGATTATACGTCAAGAGGGAGCCAGGCGCAAGTAGGCGCCGCCGGATGGGTACGGCCCTGTCAGAGTCGCCTGACAAAAGACTTCCGATGTTTGCCTGGATCAACAGTCGTGACAACGGACCAAAACCTGATAGAATGCGGACTCGTGGACGTGGCGCAAACATCGGAAGTCTGGACTTTGACAGGGCCCTGGCCGGATGGGTACGGCTGTTTGCCAAGCCGGTGTCATTGCGAGGGAGCGTAAGCGACCGAAGCAATCTCCCGTTGCGAAAGGGGAGGTCGCTTCACTCGTTCGCAACGACAGGTTCTTGGATGGTGAGTGGCGTGCACGCCATGGATCAACTCGCGATGACAACCTCGGAGCTAGGTTGCCCCCGCCCAGCTGCCGGCGCGACGTTCACCCTGATGGGCGTGAAAGAGGATGTGGGCGGCGAGCTGGCCTACTACAACCAGGTGCCGTGCGATCGGGAGGCACCATCGTGCTACCAATGGCATTTCACCCCCTACGAGCCGTTGCCCACCGGCCTCTATACCGCCGAGGTGTTCGGCGTCACCGACCGCGCCGGCCTGGGCCTGGATGGCCCCTACCCCTGGTCGTTCGAGGTGACCGATGGGATCGGCGGCGAGGTGCTGGCGCCACCGGCAGCCGGGCCGCAGACCGAAGAGGGCGGCGAGCCGGCAGCGGCAGCCGAGCCGGCCGGCGTGCCGGAAACGGTTGAGCCGGCCGCAGAAGAAGAGCCGCTGGACGCGCCGGCCGGCGAGGGCGGCGAGATCGAGAGCGGGCTGGCGGGCGTGCTGTACGTGCGGCGCACTTCCTACTATTACTTTGGCGCCCAGCGCGTGGCGATGCGGCAGGTTGACACGTGGGGCGGAGATGTTGTATATTATCTACTGTCCGACCACCTGGGGACGACGAGCCTGGTGTTGTGCGGGAACGTGAGTGGGTGTGACGGTATGCCGAACGGCGGCAGGGTGGCGGAGAGCCGGCACTATCCGTATGGCGAGGTGCGGTGGACCTGGCCGGCGGATGGGAGCACCTTCCCAACAGATTACCGCTTTACAGGGCAAAGGAGCGTCGGCCTGGGGCTGACGCATATGGGGGCGAGATTTCTGGACAGTTGTTA
>DATHUZ010000524.1:0-3008 GCA_035461725.1 Anaerolineae bacterium | reverse complement strand
TCGCCGCGCACGGGCAGCAGCGCGACCTGCGCCGCTTCGTCCCGACAGGTATCCTGCTCGCCGGTCTGGCGCTCTTGCTCTTCTCGCTGGCTCGCCCGCAGATGACGGTGCGCCTGCCGCGAATCGAGGGCACCGTCATTCTGGCGTTCGACGTGTCGCGCAGCATGGCAGCCGGCGACCTGCAGCCGACGCGGCTGGAGGCGGCCAAAACGGCGGCACGGCAGTTCGTGCTGAACCAGCCGCCCACCGTGCTGGTGGGCGTCGTCGCCTTTAGCGACAGCGGATTCGTCGTGCAGGCGCCGACGGCGGATCAGGAGGCGGTCCTCGCCACGATCGACCGCCTCGCACCTGAGCGAGGTACCTCGCTGGCCAACGGCATCCTCGCCGCACTCAACATGATCGCCACAGCGGGCAGCGAACTGCCGGCCCAGCGCCTCTACAGCAACCTGACACCGGTCCCCACGCCCACACCCACGCCCGTGCCGCCCGGCACGACAATGCCGGCCGTCATCGTCCTGCTCAGCGACGGCGAGAATAACGAGCAGCCCGATCCACTCGCCGCCGCCGCGACGGCCCTCGATCATGGCGTGCGCATCTATACCGTGGGCATCGGCAGCGCCGAGGGAACCACGCTCGACATCGACGGCTTTCTGGTGCACACCCGGCTCGACGAGCCGCTGCTGGAAGAGATCGCGGGGATGACGGGTGGCATATACTATAACGCCGCGAATGAGGAGGAGATCCAGGCGGTCTATGCCAACCTCGTCCCGCAGTGGGTCGTCAAGCCGGAAGAGATCGAGA
The DNA here is from genome assembly GCA_035461725.1 of Anaerolineae bacterium. Lineage (GTDB taxonomy): Bacteria > Chloroflexota > Anaerolineae > JAAYZQ01 > JAAYZQ01 > JAFGIA01. Next base: position 2,207 of record DATHUZ010000524.1, on the reverse strand, counting down.
TCACGCCGGTTCTGGCGGGCGCCGCCATCCTGACCATGCTCTCCGGCGGCGCCCTGTCGCTTTTCTGGCTCGGGCGCGTGCCATGATATTCTGAAAGGGAGGTAGCAGATGGGCCTGCTGTGGCCTGGGTTTCTGTTGCTGCTGGGAGTGGTGCCCCTGCTCGTCGCCACCTACGTCTGGGTGCTGCGGCGCCGGCGGCGCCCGGCCGTGCGCTACTCCAGCCTGGTTTTGATCCGGGAGGCGCTGCCCGGGCAGTCGCGCCTGCGACGCCATCTTCCGTTTGCCCTGTTTCTCGTGGCGTTGATCAGCCTGGTGGTGGCCCTCGCCCGGCCGGTGTCGATCGTGGCGGTGCCTGTGGGCCGCGCGACGGTCATGCTGGCCATGGACGTGTCGCGCAGCATGTGCTCGATCGATGTCCCACCCAACCGCCTCGAGACGGCCAAAGACGCCGCGCTCTCTTTTATCGCGCGCCAGGAGGCCGGCACGCAGATCGGTCTCGTCGCGTTCGCAGGGTATGCCGAGCTGATCCAGATGCCCACAGGCGATCAGGAGATCCTCGAGGATGCCGTGCGCAGCCTGATCACCGGACGCAGGACGGCCGTGGGCAGTGCCATCCTCAAGGCGCTATCGGCGATTGCCGAGATCGACCCGTCGGTGGCGCCGGTCGTCACCCCCGGCCCGGGCTCGGCGCCCGGCGTCGAGCCAACGCCCGTGCCGCGGGGCGCCTACGCGCCGTCGATCATTGTGCTGTTGACCGATGGCGCGAGCAACCAGGGGCCTCTTCCTCTCGACGCCGCGCAGGAGGCTGCGGATCGCGGCATCCGGGTGTACACAATCGGATACGGCACCGCCGAGGGGGGGCCGATGGAGTGCGGCGATGGCTTTTCGCGCGGTATGTACGGCGATTCGCCCTATGGCGGTGGGGGCGGCGGGGGTGGGGGCGGCTTTCGCCGGGGCATCGACGAGGATACGCTGATCGCGGTTGCCGACATGACCGGGGGAGAGTATTACTCGGCCGAGAGCGCCGACGAGCTGCAGGAGGTATTCCACAACCTGCCCACTCACCTGATCACGCGGCACGAGACGACAGAGATCAGCGTCGCGTTTACCGCGATCGGGGCGGTCCTGGCGGCGCTGGCCCTCGCCCTCGCGGCCCTGTGGCAGCCGCTGCCGTGAGAGGGGATTGGGGGAATTGGGGGGCCCCAGTGCCATTGCGGGCGTGGAGGCGGCGCCTCTTTGGCTTTGTCGTGGGGCAGGGCGAACGCATATGAGCTCGCGGACAAGATGGAGGCCCGACCTTGGTCGGGGAAGCTTGGGCGGGTGGCGCCACCCCGAGCAAGCTCGGGCCTCCGCCGGACCGGGCATGTGCAACGCCGACCCAGATGCGATTGCCGTATGTCGTGGGTTGCCGGGTGTGGCCGAGAAGTGAAAGTTGTGATATAATCGCAAGACACTATCCCGCGTGAGGTGGTCGATGGGCGTGGACACACCTGACATCGTGTTTCGAGAGGTAACGGGAGATCCGGAGGCGGAGGAGAAGGCACGCCGCGAGCCGGATTGGCGACCTCAGCTCCTGGCACTCGGTTTTGCACCTGCCGGACTGGTCGAGGCACGGGCCGGCGGTGACCAGGCAACGGCAGAGATGCTCAAGACCATGGCAACTACACCGGACGCCCAACGCATTCTCACCGTCGCTCAAGAGGGCGAGGTCGTCGAGATCCTGGTCAGCCCTGACCGATCGGCACAAGCCGTCCAGGAGAACGCCTTCGACGGGGCAGTGGTGTGCTTTCGCACGCTGGCAGAGAGCGGCGAGGTGGTCGAAACCACGATGCGGCCGGCACGCGACCCAGAGATCCCCGTCTTGCCCGGGATGCCGGCGGAAGCATCCGGTGGCGCGGGCAGCGTGCCGCTGCTCCTCACGCTCAAGATCGTGCAGGCCATCGCCGGAGCGTCGCCCCTCTGGCCGCGACAGAACAGGCCGAGGGCCGGCTTTCACGTCGAGCTGGTGAAGATACGCGACGTCGAGGAGCTGTGGGAGCGCCACCGGTCGCGGCTGCGGACCACTCTCAGACAGGAAGACGCACCGTGCAGGTTTCACAACACGGTGCGCGTCGAAGTGGCACTCGTTCTGCGGAACATGCAGATCATGAGACACGTCGCACGGTGGCAGAGGCGGATCGACTGGGTAGAGATCATCCTGTTCCTCG
>DATHUZ010000523.1:0-4527 GCA_035461725.1 Anaerolineae bacterium | reverse complement strand
GGCGGGCGGTTTCGGAAGCAGCAAGCAGCGACGCCCAGAGGGCACCCGAAGCAGCAAGCAGCGACGCCCAGGGGGCACCCGAAGCAGCAAGTGGGGAGTTGGCGGCGGAGGAGCGGGGGGCACAGGGATGGGGGGGGTTGGCGCTGGAGTATGTGGATATGGTGGAGCGGGGAGTGGTGGCGGCGCAGTACCTGGAGAGCTGGCAGATCCGGCCGGAGAATGCGGTGCTGCTGGTGCCGGCGTACACCTTCCTGGTGATGAACCACCCCGTGGAGGTGCAATTCTGGCTGAACGCGGGCGACACGACCTGGTTTCAGCGCCTCTACCAACCGCTGACCCACCCCTACGTGCTGCGGCGTGATTGGCCGGAGGACGAGGTGTGGGACGACGAGGACGAGATCGAGGTGCGCCACGAGTCGATCACGCGCGTGGTGCGCGGCCTGGCCCACCGCACCCGGCGGCGGATCTATCTCGCCTTCAGTGAGCTGGACGAGCGTGGCTACGAGCAGCAGGGTCCGCTGCGCGCGTCGCTGCAGCGGCTGCTCAAGCACGCGCTGGCCGTGGCGGGCAGCGAGGAGGAGGCGTGAGCATGTCCGAGTCTCGCGCTCGCGGCGAGTTTGTGCCACGCGCCAGCCAGCAGGCAGTGCTCGCCTACGAGCAGGGGAAGATGGGCATCTCGGCCGTGCCGGGCAGCGGCAAGACGCACACGCTGGCCCACCTCGCCGCCCAGCTCGTGGCCGAGCAGATCGGCGACGACCAGGAGGTACTGGTCGTGACCCTCGTCAACTCGGCGGTCGACAATTTCAGGCGGCGCATCAACCGGCTGGTGACGCAGCGCGGGCTGCTGCCCAACTATGGCTATCGCGTGCGCACGCTGCACGGGCTGGCACACGACATTGTGCGCGAGCGGCCCGCGCTGGTGGGGCTGGCCGAGGATTTTGGCATCATCGACGAGCGCGAAGCCGAGGCGGTGCGAGAGGACGCGGTGGAGGCGTGGCTGCGGGCCAACCCCGACGCCGCCGACGCTTACCTGTCGGCCGAGGTGGAGGGCGGGCGCGTGGAGTGGATCAAGCGCAACCGGTGGCCGGGCGTGGTGCGCGACGTGGCCGCCGCGTTCATCAAGCGCGCCAAGGACCTGCAGCTCACGCCCGACGCGGTGGTGGCGCGGATGGAGACGGCAGAGGCGGCTGGCACCGGCGACAGCCTGGAGCTGGCGCGGATCGGCACCGCCATTTATGTCGACTATCAGCGCAGCCTGGCCTACCGGGGTGTGGTCGATTTCGACGATCTGATCCGGCTGGCGCTGCAGGCGCTGCACAGCGACCCCGAGTACCTGGCCCGGCTGCGCCGCCGCTGGCCCTACATCCTGGAAGACGAAGCGCAGGACTCGAGCCAACTGCAGCAGGACACGCTCCGGCTCCTGGCCGGGGAGGACGGGAACTGGGTGCGCGTGGGCGACCCGAACCAGGCGATCTATGAGACCTTTACCACGGCCGACCCGCAGCTCTTGCTCGACTTTGTGGGGCGCGAGGGCGAGGTCGAGGCACGCCAATTGCCCGAGTCGGGCCGCTCGCAGCAGGCGATCATCGACCTGGCCAACACGCTGATCGACTGGGTGCGCGCCGAGCACCCGACGCCGGGCGTGCACGAGGCGCTGGCGCTGCCACACATCCGTCCGACGCCGCCGGGAGATCCACAGCCGAACCCACCCGCCGACGCGGGCGCGGTGCAGCTCGTGGATCGCGAGCTGACGCCCGAGGCCGAGATGCACGCCGTGGGCGACTCGGCGGAGCGGTGGGTGAGGGCGCAGGCGGCGCTGCCGCCCGAAGAGCAGGCGACGTGCGCGATCCTGGTGCCGCGCAACGCGCGTGGATTCGAAGTGATCGACCATTTGAACAAGAGGAACATCCCGCACGTGGAGCTGCTGCGCTCGACGAGCGTCACACGGCAGACGGCAGGGGCGCTGGGGAACGTCCTGCGCGCGCTGGCCGACCCGGTGTCGGGGCGCAAGCTGGCGGTGGCGCTGCGCGTGTGGCGCCGGGGCGACCTGGAGGATCCAGACGCGGCGGCGCTGGTGGAGGCCGCCGCGCGCGAGATCCACCGCTGCACGACGGTGGAGGCGTACCTGTGGCCGCGCGCCGGGCACGACTGGCTGGCCGAGATCGACAGCGGGCGGCGGCCGGAGCTGCGTTTGATCGAGGATTTTCGCGAGGTGGCGCAACGCTGGCACCTGGCGGCCAGCCTGCCGATCGACCAGCTCGTGCTGACGCTGGCGAATGAGATGTTTCGCCGGCCCGCAGAGCTGGCGCTGTCGCACAAGCTGGCCGGGCTGCTGCGCGACGCCGTTCGCGCCCACCCCACCTACCGCCTGCCGGAGCTGGTGGAAGAGCTGGAAGTGATCGCCCGCAATGAGCGGCGCTTTCTCGGCTTTTCGGAAGAGGAAAGTGGGTTCGAGGCCCCCAAAGGGATGGTCACGGTGGCCACGGTCCACAAGTCGAAAGGGCTGGAGTGGGACCGGGTCTACCTGATGTCGGTCAACAACTATGACTATCCCGCCGGCCTGGCCCACGACACGTATATCTCGGAGCCATGGTTCATCCGCGATCACCTGAACCTGGTGGCCGAGGGGCTGGCACAGCTCGAGGCCCTCACCAATCTACCAATCTACCAATCTACCTCTGACAAGGAAAGGGTAGATTGGGAAATTGGTAGATTGGTCGAAGGGGTCGCCACGAAGCAGGCGCGGCTCGATTACGTGGCCGAGCGGCTGAGGTTGTTGTACGTGGGCATCACTCGGGCGCGAAAGGAGCTGGTGGTCACCTGGAACACGGGCGGGCGGCGGGTCAAGCTGCAGCCGGCGGTGGCCTTTCTGGCGCTCCACGACGCCGTGCAGGGCTCAGACTGATGCCTGTGATGGTGCGATGCCATGGAAGATGGGAAGGTTGGAAGGTTGGAAGGTTGGGCACAGCCTTCCAACCTTCCAACCTTCCCATCTTGCAGCCTTCCAGATCAGGCGAGGTCGATACCCTGCAGCGCGGCGGCGGGCGCGAACGCGATGCCGACGAGGCCGGGACCGGTGTGGGTGCCGAGCACGGGCGAGATCTCGCCGAGGGGCAGCCAGCGTGCATCAAAGCGCTCGTCTATGAGGGCGTGCAGCTCGGAGGCCAGCTCGGGCGCCTCGGCATGCATCACCTGCGCCATAATCGCGGCTCCCTCACCGGCGTGCGTGGCGGCATAGTCGACCAGCTTTTTCATGGCACGCTCGAGGCCGCGGCCGGTGCCCACCTGGACGTAGGTGCCCCCTTCCTTCTCGACGGCGATCAGCGGCTTGATGTTGAGCAGCGAGCCGACCGAGCCCTTGACGCGGCCGATGCGCCCGCCGCGGATCAGGTAGTGGAGCGTGTCGAGCGTATAGACGGTGTCGGTGGCGGCGCGCACCCGCGCGAGCTTGGCGACGATCTCGGCCCCCGTGGCGCCCGCCTCCGCCGCTGCGACGGCGGCGCGCACCTGCCAGCCCTCGGCCCCGGAGAGGGTGAGCGTGTCGACGACCGTCACGCTCGCCTCGGGCACCATCTCGGCGGCGGCCCGCGCAGAGCCGATCGTGCCGCTCAGCCCGGACGAAATGTGCACGGACAGGATGTCGGGGTCCTCGGCAGCGAGGCGCCGGTAGACGTCGCGGAACTCGCCGGCGGAGGGCTGCGAGGTGGTCGGCGGGTTGTGCTCGCGCGCCAGGCGGGCGTAAAAGTCGGCCTGGCCGATGTCGTCGGCCGATTCGCCATTCTCCCAGGTGATGTGCAAGGGGAGCACGACGACGTTGTGCTTCTGCAACCACTCGGGTGGCAGATCCGCTCCGGTGTCGGTGACTATTCTCATGGCGTCTCTGTCGTCCTTTCGAATTTATGGGATGTGTACCGTATGATAACACCGAATGGGGTAAATAGTTACGGAGAGAATCGAGCGCGCGATGCCTTTGCCTGAGACGTTTCGTTTTACACAGCAGTCACTCCAGGATTACGTCGAGTGCCAGCGGCGGTTTCAACTGCGGCACCTGTTGATGCAGCCGTGGCCCGCGCTGGTGACGGGCGCGCCGGGCGAGTATGAGCGGATGGTGGAGCGCGGCGCCGACCTGCACCGCCTGGCGCACCAGCACGCGCTCGGTTTCGACGTGGAGCGGATCGAGGCGACGATCGACGACGACGAGCTGCGTGCCTGGTGGCGCACGTTTGTGGCCCACCCGCCGGCGGGCGTGCCCGACGCGGAGCGCCGTGCCGAGGTCGTCCTGTCGGCACCGATGCCGCACGCGGGCGACAGCCCCGCCACGCACCGGGTCGTGGCCAAGATCGACCTGCTGGCGGCCGAGCCGGGCGAGCGCGTGGTGGTGGTGGACTGGAAGACGGTGCGCCGCCGCCCGGGGCGCGAGGAGCTGGGCTTGCGCTTGCAGACGCGCGTTTATCGCTACCTGGCGGTCGAGGCGGGCGCACTGGTCAACGGGGGGACCCGGCCGGAGCCGGAGCAGGTGGAGATGAT
>DATHUZ010000522.1:0-1828 GCA_035461725.1 Anaerolineae bacterium | reverse complement strand
AACTATCACCGGCGGACGATGGGCAGGAACACACGGAACTGCCCGCTGGGTCGTGGAGGTGCTGGAGTCGGAGCGGCTGCCTCGACCGTGATGTATGCCGTTCGCGACGAACTGTCGTTCCCCCCCTCACCTTCCACCTCGAGCGTGACGGTGTAGGTACCAGGAGCGCTGTAGGTGTGCACCGGAGCTGGCTCGTCGCTCGTCTCGCCGTCGCCAAACTGCCATCGCCAGCTTGTGTACAACCCGGTTGACGTATCCTCGAACTTGACTCTCAGCGGCGTGGCCCCCTTCGTGGGTGACGCACTGAATGACGCCTCCAGAAGTGGGTAGATCTCGATCGCGTGGGTGGCCGACACCGTGCCGGCTGCATTCGTCACGGCCACATCGACCCGGTAGGTGGCAGCGGTGCTCCAGGTGTAAGTGAAGGTCGGGGTGGCGCCGCTGGTGAAGGTGACCGGCGGCTCGCCAGACACGCGCCACACGTAGGTGATCGGCTGCGTCACAGTGAGCGGCGTAAGGGATGCGGCAAAGGCATAAGCATCGCCCACCGTGCCGCTCTCGGGGCCGCTGATCTCCACTGCTTTCGGTGCGCGCAGGCCCCCCACGCTCAGCTCGTAAGCGGCGGCGCATCCACGCGGGCTATCGCCCGTCGCCACGATACGCACCAGGTACGTGCCGCTCGTCGCTGCCTGCCACTCGATGTGCCGCCCGTCCCTGGTCGCGGCGAGTTGGCGGATGCTGTCAGGATCATAGATCTTGAAATCGAGCTTGAGGCCGGCAACCAGGCCGCGTGCTGAGATCAGGTACGTCTCCCCCGCCTGTCCCTCGAAGCGGAACCAGTCGACGTCGTCGCGGATGTCGAACACACGGCGTACGCGTGACCCATCGGCCGGCACTGTCTGCGCCGCGCCGTAATGATCGTCCGGCTCGTGGGCGTCGTCCGGGCACAGCAGCGGGGCGTGCAGGTCGAACCGGCCGAACGCAGTGGTATACGCCACCACTCGGTCGTTCTGGGTGTCGATCCGCCCCTCCAGCGTCTCCCAACGCTCGCTGCTTTCATCCCAGCGGCGCAGCGCGAGGCGCTTGGGATCGAGGTGTCGTAGATCCCCCTGGCGCACGGCCATCGTCAGTGTGATCGGCTGTGCCGGCGCGGCAGCGTCTGACCCTGTGGCGAGTGCTCTACCCGTCAGGAGGAAGGAGCGGCCGGTCGAGCGCCAGTTGGCCGCTGGCTCTGTCGCCGGTGGCATGTCCCACAGCTCGATCAGGGTCGGCTCTCCAATCGCGCCCGTGGGGATCGTGATGCTGACAAACCGGGAGGGCGATGCGAGAAAGGTCTGTGCCGTGGCACCAAGCTCGAGCGCCAAATCTCCAACGATCTCCTGAGAGAAAAGGGGATGCCGCCACAGGTACTGGCTGTGCCCACGCCACGGATCGGCCCGGCTGCCCATCCAGCCATACGGGTCGACAACCTCGTCGCTCTTCCACTCGCCGTCGCCGTTCGCGTCAAAGTAGAGGGCAAAGTGCAGGTGCGTTCCAAAGCTCCTGCCCGTGTTCCCCATGATGCCGAGCGGCTGAGCTGCGGGATCGACAATGATCGTGCCCACCGTTACGCCGACACTATCGAGGTGGCCATAGACCGTCGCATAGCCGTTGCCGTGATCGATCCAGGCACGGTTGCCAAAGCCGCCGCCACACGCCTGCTGGCCCACCCTGCACTCGGTCACCGTGTCCACCACCACGCCGGGTGCCGCGGCAAAGATCGGCTCGTCGCTGCTGTCCCAACCAAAATCAACACCACCGTGACCGTCGTACCAGCTCTCGCCGATCC
>DATHUZ010000521.1:0-2242 GCA_035461725.1 Anaerolineae bacterium | reverse complement strand
CGATCCCAGTCGTACAGGTAGAGGTTATAGCGCTCCCACGGCCTCGTATTCGGGTCGTGCGTCCAGGGCAGATACTCGGCCAGGTGGCTGTCGCCCGGCACGGGGCAGAGGCCCGTGGCCTCGAACACGTCGCGCGTCAGCGGCTCAAAGTCGGGCGGCAGCGCCATGAACCCCTCGCGAAAGGCGGGGTAGAGGTCCTCGCCCGTGCGCCTGTCGCGCAGGTCAAGGATCCAGGTAAAGTGGTTCAGGCCGGCCGCCTTGATCGTGATCAGCGGCTTCATCAGGTCGGCCACGTAACGTGCTTTCGACCACACGTCGGGATGCGCATCGCTGTTCACCCCTGCCGGCACCTCGATGCCGTAGCGATCGGCCAGGGCCACGCCGGCGAGCATAAAGGCCTCGTTCACCTGGTGACACAGGCCCACGCTGCGGATGCGGCTGTAACGCTCGACGGCCAGACAGAGGCGCGGCACGGGGTTGGTGAAATTGATCAGCCAGGCGTCGGGACAGAGCCTCTCCATGTCGCGCGCGATCGCGAGCATGGGCGGCACCTGGCGCAGCGTGTGTGCCAGGCCGCCCGGGCCGCCATTCTCGCCGTATGGCTGGCGCACGCCAAACGCGAGGGGGATCTCCCAATCGCGCTGCCACAGCTCATCGCGCGGCCCCGCCTCGATCGACACGATCACAAAGCCGGCGCCGGGCAGCACCTCTTCCCGCCGCGTCGAGCTGACGATCTCGATCCCCGCGCCCCATTCCCTGTTCAGCCGCCGCGCGAGCTGCTCGACGAGCGCCAACCCCTCTTCATTTATGTCCACCAACCCCACGGTCCCGCCCCGCAGCTGCTCGCTGCGCATCAGCGTCGCCAGCGTGTTCAACCCAAAAATGGCGCTCCCCGCGCCAATAATCACCACCTTGACCGGTTTCATTTTTTCTCCTTCAGTTTTCCAGATTTTTCGGCCACCAGGGCTTCCGCATGCGCATCGTCTGCCTCCCAACAGGCGCGGGACGGCGACTTGTTGCGTCGCCGTCCCGCGCACTGCCTCACGTTACGGTTGATCTAACGTCCGGCCATAGGAAAACAGGTCACCGGCGCGGTAGATGTCCATCTGCACCCTTGAAAATGGCTCCGCCTGGAGCGTTCGGTCGCCGTTCACTATGATCTCGCCCGTGGCGAAATCGATCTCTACCTCGTCACCCGTGTTGAACTCGACCGTGTGCTTGGTCAGGCCGGGAAAGGTGACGATCGGAAAGCCGCTGTTGATCGCGTTGCGCTTGTAGATGGCGCCAAAGCTCTCGGCCACGATCGCGGCCACATCGAGCGCGCGAAAGCAGTCGACAGCCTGCTGCCGGCTGGAGCCCGCGCCAAAGTTCTTGCCGGCGAGCAGGATATCGCCCGGCTGCACCTTCGCGGCGAAATCCTGCCAGCCGATCAGGTTATCCATCGCGTACCGGCCCATCTCTTGCAGGTCGGTGATGTGCAGGTAGCGGTTGTGAAAGATCATGTCGGTGTCAATGTCGTCGTACAGGGCGCCGTCGGGCGTAGTGAGCACCCACAGCTTGCCCTTGACGCGCGTCACGCGCGGCTCTGTCCCTGTCTCTTCTGCCATGTCTGCCTCCTAGCCTTCCGGGCTCGTGCCTTCGGGCACCGTCAGCTCGCCTGCCAGCGCGGCCCAGGCGGCGACGACGGGGCTGGCGAGATAATTGTCGCCCGGCCCCTGCTTGCCGGCAAAGTTGCGGTTGCTGGTGCTCACCTGCACCTGCCCCTCGCCCACCATGCCGATGTGCCCCGACGCGCAGCCGCCGCATCCCGGGTTGCTGACGATGAACCCGGCGTCGAACAGCGTCTGCAGCACGCCCGAGGCGAGCATCTGGCCATACACCTCGCGCGTGGCGGGCACGATCGACGCCACCATCCCCGGCGCCACCCGCCTGCCCGCCACGACGCGCGCCACGGCCTCGATATCCTCGAACCGGCCGTTGGTGCACGAGCCGATGAACACCGAGTCGACGCGCGTGCCCGCCACCTCGCGGACCGGCGCCACGTTGTCGGGCTTGGGGGGCATGGCCACCAGCGGCTCCAGGTCAGAGATGTCGATCTCGATCTCTTCTACGTACGCGGCCCCCGGGTCGGCATAGGTCGCGGCCAGGTCGTCGCGCCCCGTGCGCTCACGGCAGTAGGCGAGCACCCCTTCCGAGGGCGGAATCAGGCCGACGATGCCGCCCATCTCGGTCATCATGCTGG
>DATHUZ010000520.1:0-4086 GCA_035461725.1 Anaerolineae bacterium | reverse complement strand
GTCAGCGCCACCTTGATGATCATGGCCACGCCGATCAGCACCATCAGCCCCGGCCAGGCCGCGATGTAGCGCACCCCGCCCTTGATATCGGCCCACACCGACGGCCTGGCCTCGCCGGCTGCCATCTCGGCCCGGCGCGGCTGCGGGATCGCGATGAACAGCAGCGGCACGACCGCCAGCATCGCCGTCCCGACGTCGAGCAGCATCACGCCCGCCAGCGGCATCAATGCCATCAGCAGCGCGCCCAGCGGCGGGCCCACGATGTTCAGCACCCCGTTCAGCGTCTGGTTCACCCCTGCCACGCGCGCGAGCTGCTCCTTCGGAACCATCAGCGACGTCGACGCGTGCATCGCCGGCCAGTGAAAGGCCCCACCCACCGAGCGCACAAACATCACCACGTACACGTGCCACACCTGGATCGCGTCTGTCCAGAACAGGTACGCCAGCCAGAGGCCGGCCAGCGCGATCAGCACGTCCGCGGCGATCATCACCCGCCGCCGCTCCCAACGGTCGACGTAGGCGCCGGCGAGGGGGCCGAGCGCGATCTCGGGCAGCAGGCCGACGAGAGAAGCGGTAGCGAGCACCGTCGCCGAGCCCGTGAGCTGCGTCAGCCACCACACCAGTGCAAACTGCGCCGCGCGGCTCCCCACGAGCGACAACGCCTGGCCCGTCCAGATCCCGAAAAACGGGACCTTCCACCCCTTCTCCCAGTCGACCTGCCTTACCTTATTCATCACCAGCCCTCGGTCCTGTCTACCCTGCTCTCATTCCAGCGCGTCCAGCAGCATCTCGGCGGGCGTAGGGCGGATTGCCAATCCGCCCCACCTTGCCCCGCTCTGAGATGATACCCTGCTCTCACTCCAGCGCATCCAGCAGCATCTCGGCGTCCTGGGCCGAGATCTGGCCCTGCTCCACCATGCGCAAGATGCTGAGCCGCTCCTCGTCCAGGCCGGGGCCCCCTGCTTGAGCGTCCATCGCCTCGTCGGACCAGGCGTCCGGACTGCCGGCCGCTTCTTGCCGGCCATCGGGCCGCCCCGCTTCCGCGTCCATCTCCTCGGCCCACGCGTCTGTCCTGGCCGCCGTCGCCTGGCGCTCCGTATGCCTGGCGATGCGCGCCTCTGCCCGCGCCTGCCGCTCGGCAGCCCGCGCCTGTTGGCGCGCCGCCTTCTCCTGGTAACGTGCCGCGCGGTCTGCCATCCGATCCATGTCCTGCTGCATGCGGCTCATCGCCCGATCGATCGCCTCCTGCGTGCGGTGGCCCATGCGCTCCCAGTCGACCCCCTCGAGCTTGACACGCAGGCGCGACATCGCCTCTTCGATCTCGCCGCTCACCTGCTGGCCGATGGCTTCAAAGTCGACCCCGCGCATGGCCTCTTCCACCTGGCGCGCGACTTCTTGCGCCTGGTAAGTAAAACCTTCGTCGATGTCGATGTCGACGGTCCACTCACGGTCGTTGCCCAGGATCACATTCCCGTCCGCTTCGACGACCAGCTCGGCGCCCCCACCGGCCAATATACCGGTCCAGCGCCCAGGCCCCTCTTTATTCACGTGCCAATCAGCCGGAGCCAGGAGCTCACCCCCGGCGCGCACCGTCGCGTCTGCTCCCGTGCCTTCAGTGACGCGGACGACCGCGTTGCCATCGGCTCGAAAGTGGTACGATTTGGCGGCAGCCAGGGGGCCACCGACCGAGACGTTGCCACCGACGCGTGGGAACCGGGCGCCGCCCATCAGGTTCTTGGCCGCCAGGTTGCCGGCCACACTGTCGATCGACACCGGTCCGGCGACATCTTTGAGGAATGCGTTGCCGCCGATCTCGTCGGCGTCGATGGTCTCGCTATGTTTCGCCACCAGGTTGCCGCCGACGCGCGTAGCACGCACCCGGCCGGTGCCCTTGATTACCAGGTCGCCGCGCACGTTCTGCACGTCGGCCTGCGCCACCGACTTGAGCCGGGCGCTGCCATACACGGTACCCGGCACGCGCAGCGACTCTACCGAGTCCACCTTGAGATTGCCATACACCTCGGTCACGGCCACACGGCTGGCAGTGTCGAGGCTCAGATTGCCCCGCACCTGCTCCGCATCCAGCTCTGTCAGCCCGTCGGCGGCCATGTTGCCGCGCACGTTACGCGCCTTGACCTTCAGATCGGAGGGCAGGCGGATCTCGACGTTGTTGCGGGCCGTGATGGCCGGCCCGGCCTCACCCTGTTCGACGATCAGCTCTTCTTCCTCCCCATCGCGCAGGCGCACCAGCACAGCCCGCTCGTCCCAGCCTTCCAGGGTCACGTTGCCCGCCATGTCGACCAGCGTCAACTGCTGTGCATCTTGGATCTCGATCCTTTTCTCAAACATCATCTCTCTCCTCAGCCCTGCAGCAGCTCGACGGCCTTTTCCGACGAGATCTCGCCCGTCGCCAGCCGCTCCAGGATGGTACGCCGCTTGTCGCTCGACACCCCCTCAGGCTCGTCGCGCACTTCATACCCGAGGGCACGAATCACGTCTGTCAGCCGGGCGCGCGCGGTCGGATACGAGATGTTCAGCTCCTCCTGCACGCGCGTCAGCTTGCCTTCACTCCGGATAAAGGTCTCGATGAACGCGAGCTGCTCCGAGTTGAGCTGGTAAAAGCGCCCCAGGCTGAACTGGCCTTCCAGTGCCGTGTCGCAGCTCCGGCAGTGGAGGCGGGTGACCGACAGCGTATTGCCACATACGGGACATTTGCCGACAACTGGATACATGATCTTACCTCCTCACTTGAATTGTTTCCAAACAGTCTGCTTTGGCCGGCCTCGTCGCCGCCGCCGCGGGCTGGGGCGCGTTGTAGCCTTGCAGCCTCTCACCCCACCTCACCAGCCGCCTGGCCACACCGTACTGCGCGCGGCGCAGCCAGGCAGGCATCTCGCGGCTGCGATAAACTCGAGTCGGCGTCGACTCCTCATAGGGATCGGTTATGCGTCTCTGTTGCTCCTGGCGCCCCAGCGCCGCCGCTTTCGTAAGCATCAGATCAGGATACGACATCTCATCACGCTCCTTTTCTACCTGCCGCCCCGGGGCGGCTCTCTTTACCACCGCCTCGCTTCACACCCCACAGTCACAACAAGAATCAATCCATCTGTTGAACATTTTAACATATGAATTGAATTTTGTCAATACCCAATCCAAGATTTTTTGACCAAAACTAAAAAACTTTCATATTCGATGCAAGATTTTTACTCCTGCTGCCACCCAGAGAGGTCGCCCCCTGTCGATCCAGGCCCTCATTCGTTTGCATATTCACAATAGTTGTGCTAAAATGGCGGGCGATCACGACGTTCGGGGGTCGTCTAACGGCAGGACAAGGGACTTTGGATCCCTCTATTGAGGTTCGAATCCTCACCCCCGAGCCATTCAGGGCCCTTAGCTCAGTGGCAGAGCGTCCGGCTCATAACCGGCTGGTCGCAGGTTCGAATCCTGCAGGGCCCATCCGAGGAAAGGTAGATGGCGGGCTGGCAAGAGAGGGTCCTCCCATGACCCAGGTGCTGGTGCTAAATGCAACCTATGAACCGCTCAACGTCGTTTCGCTGCGGCGGGCAGTGCTTCTTCTCCTGAAGGAAAAGGCAGAAATCGTGGAGGCTGCCGAGGCCTGGCTCCACGCCGAACAGGTCGCCTTGCCCGTCCCCCTCGTCATTCGCCTCGTCTACTATGTGCGCATCCCGCGTCGTTTCTCGCTGCCCCTCTCGCGGCGCACCGTCCTCGCGCGCGACCACTACACCTGCCAGTACTGTGGCGAGCGCCTGCCCAAAGGCAAGCTGACCATCGACCACGTCACCCCGCGCTCCCGCGGCGGCGAGACGCGGTGGGAGAATGTCATCACCGCCTGCGGCCCGTGCAATCGCCGCAAGGGCGACCGCACCCCCGACGAGGCGCGCATGCCGATCCATCGCCAGCCACGCCGTCCCCGCTACCTGGCGCTCACGCTGATCGAGGGGTCCGGAGCGCCGGACGCCTGGAACAAGTATATGTACTTCTGAGCCGCCGTACACTCCCCTTCCCCGGCGCGTTGTAACGCACAAAAAGATCTTGCACGCCCGTTGATTTCATGGTATTCTTACC
>DATHUZ010000519.1:0-13565 GCA_035461725.1 Anaerolineae bacterium | reverse complement strand
TCCTCGGCCCCATCGACCACGCCGCCCTCCACGCCGCCGCCGCCCCCTGGCTCGACGCCCTCCCCGACCGTTACCGCCAGGAAATCGAAGGCATCGCCCAGGGTGCCGGCCTGTCCGCCGCCCGCATCGCCGAGTGGCACCTCGCCGAATCCTTCGCCCGTCCCGGCTGCACCACGATCGCCTGCCGCGTTGGCCCCCATGCCTGGATCGCCCGCAACAACGACCTCTGGTCGCCCGATCTGTGGGGTTACGTCACCGTGCGCGAGATCGACGGCCGGATCCCCACCATCAGCTTTGGCCTGGAGGGTGAGCCCTTCACCGCCACCGGCATCAATCACTCCCGCCTCTGGCTCCACTACCACTACCTCCCTGTGCCGCAATCCTCGCCCGAGGGGAACTCGGAACGATTGCGTCCCCTTCCCGACTACCTCCTCCTCACCGAGGCCCTCGAAACCTGCCACTCCATCGCCGACGTCGAGGCCCTGTTCACCCGCACCCCTCACCAGGGTGGCATGATCCTCTTTGCCGTCGACGGCAAAACCGACGAGGTTGCCGTCTGGGAGTGTGGCCCCACCACCTGCCGCCGCCGCCCCTTCCCATCCGCCGCCCACTGGATCGCCGCCACCAACCACTCCTGCATCGACCTGCCCGACGATGACGACGAATTCACCACCGGCTCCCTCAAACGCCTCGCCCGCGTCAAAGAGCTTGCCGCCGTCCACTGCCACGACGCCGCTAGCCTTCCCGCCAATCTGCCCGCAGGCCTCATCGCCATCCTCTCCGACCCTGCCATCGAAGGCCGCGACCCCGACCGTGGCACCGTCTACGCCAACGTCGCCTGCCCCTCCACCCTCACCCTCTGGTACACCTTTGGCGGCTACCCCGCGGCCAGCGCCGGCCGCTGGGCCCCCGTCCCGTGGCCATGGGCCTCCTGAAGCTCCTTGTCGCGCTTTGCCATGTGCCCGAGCCTGTCCACCTCGAGGTCCTCAGGCTCGCCGCGGTCGAAGCAATGCAGAAATTTTAATCAAGCAAGTGTTCCCAGAGGGTTTTGAGCCGCCGGCCTCCTGGCGTGCTCCCAACCGCCTGAACCGCCCCGAGCGCATCGAGTCCGCCTTGCGCGAATCAGGGTTTGAAAAGATCTCTGTATCCAGCGAAGAATGCTTGATGTATTTTGCTGACGAGCAAGGTTGGTGGGACTGGGAATGGTCTCAGGGTTCGCGCTTCTGGGTGGAAGGCATGTCACCGGAAGGACTGGAAAAGTTCAAGAGCGTTTCATTCGAGAATCTCAAAGCGATGCTTTCAGACCTCTTGACTCTCGTGTTACCCGAGGTGATATACTGTAGACATGTTCAAGATTGGCGAGTTCTCAAGGTTGGGACAGGTAAGCATCGATACCCTGCGCCACTACGATGCGCTCGGCTTGCTCAAGCCCGCGCAAGTAGACCGGTTCACGGGCTATCGTTACTATTCGGCAACACAGTTGCAGCGGCTCAACCGCATTCTTGCGCTCAAAGAGCTCGGCTTCTCACTGGAAGAAGTTGGCCGCATTCTGCAGGACGAGTACACAGACGAGCAACTGCGCGGCATGCTCAAGATACAGCTCGTGTTGGCCGAACGTGATTCAATCCGTCCAGTCGCGCCTGGATCGCATCATGGCTCGCCTCGAATCTATTGAATGGGAGGGGAATATGTCACGCTTTGAGCTAACCGTCAAATCGGTCGACGCTGCCACTGTGGCCGCTATCCGCGAGATTGTGCCGATTGTCGAACAGATGCCCGAGCGCTACTCCACTCTGTTCGACACCATTGCCCGCTGGATGGTCGCACACAAACTGCCCTTCGGCTCCGCGATGACTACCTATTTCGCCGCGCGTCCCACCTTGAGAAGTGGGAAATGTGCAACGAAAAACAAGGCAACATCGTGTGATCGTCATCAACGATCTAACAGCGGCGGTTTTCGGTCTTCTTTTTGGCTTCGTGAGTGGCCACGTCATCAATTGGATTTTGCCGAGTATGCGCTGCAAGAGGAGTACGTCGGAGGGGACCAGACGGCCAGGCCCCCGACTCGTTCTGGCCAGGAGCGCGTTCAGGTCGACCAATGGCTGCGGGGTCTGGCACCGTCGCACGCTCGAACGCACCGTTGACGTGCTACCCTTTTGGTTGTATAATCGGCAGACCGACGTTCATACCGTCCAGAACTATCATCGACAGTGGAATGACAGAGAGAAAGGACGGTCACAGTGGAAAGAATAGGTTTCTCCAGGCCCCGACGTCTCGTGGTCACTCTCCCCTTGTTGGTCCTGCTCTTGCCTGTCCTAACCGTTGCGGTCAGTGCAGGCAACCCGATAGGCACGCCGTTTCCAGTCGGCAACGGGCCTGATTCTGAAGCGAGCCCGGCCGTCGTGTACAACGGCCAGTCGCAGGAGTACCTGGTGGCCTGGTACAATGACCTGCCCGGCAACGACGACATCCACAGTCAGCGGGTGTCGAAGGGAGGCGCGCCGCTGAGGCACACCTGCGTTGCCTGCGGGCCAGGAGCCGAGCGCCGCTACCCGGACGTGGCCTACAACAGCCAGGCGAACGAGTACCTGGTGGTGTGGACGGAGGAGAACACGAGCAATGGCCTGAGTTACGTGATGGGGCAGCGCCTGGATGCGGAGGGAACACCGCAGGGCGGGCCGATCACCGTTTTTGCGGGTGCCGCAGGCTTTGAGATGCCGGCGCATCCGGCTGTCGCGTATGCCTTTACCACCAACAAATACCTGGTTGTGTGGCAACTGCCGGTTAGCGCGCCGGGTGGAGTAGACGACGGTGTTCTCGGCCGCATCGTCAATGCCGACGGCTCCACACCGTCCCCGTCGTTCTATGTTGCTGCGGGCGCGGTGGGCGCGCCGGGGCGGGCTCCTGACGTGGCGTATAACCGGCACGCCAACGGTTTCCTGGTGGTGTGGCAGCAGTTGATCGGTGGTTCCACCTGGAGCATTTACGGCCAACTTTACAACGGCGACGGCAGCCTGCCGCCGGGCTTTATGCCTATTCAGATCGCCTACTACTCGTATAACTGCACGTCACCGGCGGTGGCCGCCATACCTACCACGCCGGTGGCATGGAAGTACTTTGTCGTTTGGGAGCAGGAGTTCGGCCCCGGCGATCACGATATCGCCGGCAAGTTGGTGGAGGAGGACGGCACGCCATATCTGTCGTCGACGACGATCAGCGCTTCGGGGGCGGACGAGCTGGCGCCGGCTGTGGCCGGTGACGAGGCCGGCGAGCGGTACCTGGTGGCGTGGAGACAGCAGCAGGGCCTCCTCGACGTTCCGATCCGCGTGCAGGCCGTCAACCGGGTGGGGAACCTCGAGTTCGACATGGGGGAGATCGGCGGCCCGACGGCACATTACCCGGCGGTGGCTGCCGGATCGGCCGGCACGTTCCTGGTGGCGTGGCAGGACAGGAGCGTCTTTGGCACAGATACGGATATCCTCGGCCAGTTGTGGGGCAACCGAACCCACGTGCCGGTGGTGATGCGCAGACACTAACCGGACCTTGAGCAGCGATAGTAGGCAGGCCGCTATCGTTTGACAGGGTCGGCGATCGGGATTAAAATAGCTTTGCCGGCCGGGTCGGAAGTCTGCGGGCGAGCCCCGGCAAAAGAGGCGACCGACATTCGAGGGAGAACCATGGATGGCATCCGCATTTTGCACATGGCAGACGTGCACATCGGCGTCGAGAACTATGGGCAGATCGACGCCGAGACCGGCCTGAATGGCCGGGTGATGGATTTTCTGCGCCGCCTGAGCGAGGTGGTGGACTATGCCATCGAGCACGAGGTGGACCTGGTTCTCTTTGCCGGCGACGCCTACAAGAATCGCGATCCCAACTCGACGTACCGGCGGGAGTTCGCCCGGCGTATCAAAAAGATCGCCGACGCCGGCATCCCCGTCGTGCTGCTGGTGGGCAACCACGACCTGCCGAGCCAGGAGCGGCGCGCCTCGAGCATCGAGATCTTTCACACGCTCCAGGTGGCGAACGTCGTCGTCGGGAGGCGCGACCAGCTCCACCGGCTCCGCACCCGCCGGGGTGAGATGATCCAGGTGGCTACCGTACCCTACCCGGTGCGCCAGCGGCTGCTGGCACACGAGGAGTACAAGGATCGGACCATTGCCGAGCTGGACGACAGGGTGCAGCAGATCGTGACGGAGAACATCCAGGCACTTGCCGCGCAGGTCGATCCAGAGCTGCCTGCCGTTCTGATGGGGCATTTCAGTGTCTCGGAGGCAAAGTTTGGATCGGAGCGCTCGGTGATGCTCGGGCGAGACGTGGTGGTGCTCAAGAGTGTCGTCGTCGACCCGGTGTGGGATTACGTGGCCCTCGGGCACATCCATTGCCACCAGGACCTGAACAAGGGCGGACACCCGCCCGTGGTGTATTGCGGCAGCCTGGAACGGATCGACTTTGGCGAGGAGAAGGAACCTAAAGGGTTCGTGACAGCGACGGTGCGTCGTGGGCATACCGAATGGGAGTTCCGCCGGGTCGACGCGCGGCCCTTTGTCACCATTCGCTGCGACGTGCGGGATGAAGCGGATCCGCTTGCAGCTTTGTTGCACACTATCGAGCGGCACAACGTGGCCGGCGCCATCGTGCGTGTGCTTGTCCAGGCGCGTGCGGAACAGGAAGGCCTGGTGCGCGACGCCGATGTGCGCCGAGCCCTCGACGGGGCTTATTACGTCGCCGGGATCAGCCACGAGATCGAGCGCGCCTACCGCCAGCGCCTCGGCGGCCAATCACCCGAGGGGCTGACCCCCGCCGAGCTGCTGGCACGCTACCTGGAATCTACAGAAGTGCCCCGCAGCAGGATCGATCTCTTGCTCCGCTACGCGGAACAGATCTTTGAGCCGGGTACCTGATCAGTTCGGTCGCCATGGATCTGACAGAGGCGGAGCGCCGTTACCTCCACCTGAAAAAGCTCCACAACCGGGGCGAGCTGGACGATGTCACGTTTCGGCTCGAGGCGGCCAAGCTCCTGGTGCGCGACGAGCAGGGCGCGTTTTGGATGGTCGATCCCGACCAGGACGAGTGGTACCGTAACCAGGGAGCCGGATGGGTTGAGGCGGATCCAAACGCAGCGGACGCCATTGGAACCGTTCCCGGTGGAAAGGGTGCCGCACACCCCGGCAGGCATCGTGCAGCGCAGATCGTGGTGGCCGCCGTCGCCTTTTTCGTGGTCGCAGCCGCTCTGTTTGCTTTGCTGGGCCGGCCAGAGATCTTGCGATCGTTTCTGTCTCCAACCCCGACTCCTGTACAGGGCGTTCAGGTGACGGTTGCCTCACCGTCGGCCGGCAGCAGCCTGGCGGTGGGCCAGGAGGTGGCCGTCGAGGTAACGCTGCGCGCAGATCAAGGCCTGTCGGCGGTGGACCGCGTGGAGCTGTTGGTGGACGGGCAGGTTGTGGAAAGCCGGTCCGTCGCAGCAGCGGCCCAGTCGGGCCAGTCATCGCTTCCCCTGTCGCTGCCGTGGCGATCGAGCGCGGTGGGCGATCGTGATCTGACAGTTGTCGCACGGTCGGCCACGGACGACGTACTCGGGCAGGCCGTGGTGAGTATCCACGTGGCCCAGGTACCAGGTGAGGCGCTGCCCAAACCCTCATGCACGGCCGAAGCCACTTTCTTGGGCGACGTCACCATTCCCGCGGGGACCGCGTTTCAGCCTGGCGCACGCATGGACAAGGTGTGGGAGGTGCGCAACAGCGGCACCTGCGCGTGGGGTGTCGGCTACGAGCTGGTCCAGACAGCCGGGGACAGCTTTGGGACTGGGGGATCGGCCGCTGTACCACACGCCGACGCCGGGGATCGCCTCAACCTGGAGGTGACGTTGTGGGCGCCGGTGGAGACGGGGATCTATACCAGTACATGGCAGCTTCGCGCACCTGCCGGCGTGTTGTTTGGGCCTACCCTGGCTGTTGCGATCGAAGTGGAGGCGCTGGCCGAGCCGGGCGAGCCGCCCGTCGGGCCCGGCCGGCTGCGTGCCGTGCTGGCCAAGGATGCCCGGTCAGTAGTGCTCACGTGGGAAGACCTGTCTGACAACGAGGATGCCTTTCGCATCTATCGCGACGATGTCGAGGCAAGCATTGCCCTGGTGCCGGCAGACACGACACGGTTTGTGGACCAGGCAGTTGCCTGCGGCAAAACCTACCGCTACAGCGTCGTCGCGTTCAACGCCGCCGGCCCGTCGCCGTCGTACAGAACGGCACCGGTGGTGATGCCCGCTTGCATCGTGGTAGACACACCGCCCGCCCCGACTCCGACCGGCGAATCGACCGAGTAGATCGGGATGGTATTGGAAGAATGGAAGGCTGGAAGCTGGTTCTGCCAGCTCTCCGCCACCTCTCGTAATATCCTGTTCCCTCGTGCATCTTGTCAAGCGGATCTCGTCGACTCGATGGTTTACCAGGAGAAGTCATGCTGAAGCGTTGGCAGTTCTGGCTTGGGGTGGCAGTCAGTGCCGTCTTTGTCTATCTCACCGTGCGCGGCCTGGACCTGACCGTGGCGTGGCACCACATGCGCACGGCCGAGTACTGGTGGCTCATCCCGGGCGTGGCCATCTATTTCTTTGGCGTATGGGCACGTACCTGGCGCTGGCACTATATGCTCCGCGCTCTGAAGTCGATCCCCTTGCGGCGGCTCTTTCCGGTGGTGTGCATCGGCTACATGGGCAACAACATCTTTCCGGCACGCATCGGCGAGGTACTGCGCGCCTATGTACTGCGGCGCAAAGAGGACGTGAGCATCAGCGCCAGCCTGGCGACGATCCTGGTGGAGCGCATTTTCGATGGCGTGGTGATGCTTCTCTTTGTGTTCGTCGGGCTGCCATTGGCGCCGAACATTCCGGGCGATTGGCGCCAGTTCGTGATCGTGTTCAGCCTGCTCTTTTTTGGCGCCCTGGGCGTCTTTTTTGTGATCGCCGCCTCTCCACGGCGCTCGCAGGCGGTGTATAACTGGATCATCGACCGGCTGCTGCCGGCGCGGCTGCGCGAGCCGGTGCGGGGTGTGGCCGACCGCTTTATGGAAGGGCTCTACTTTTTGCGCAGCGGGCGCGACGTGGGGATGATCTTTGTCACGTCACTCGTCGTGTGGCTGGCGGAGACGGGCAAGTACTGGTTCGTGATGCACGCTTTTGACTTTGAGGTGTCGTTCTTTGCGCTGATGCTGATGAACGGCGTGGTCAACCTCTTTACGACGATTCCGTCGGCGCCGGGTTACGTTGGTACCTTTGACAAGCCGGGGATCGAGGTGCTGAAGGCGTTCGGGGTGAACGAGAATATCGCGTTCGCCTACACGGTGGTGCTGCACGTGGCCCTCTGGTTCCCGATCACGGCGCTGGGCGCGTATTATATGTGGCGCGAGAGCCTGACGTGGGCCGAGGTGAGCACGGCGTCGGCGCGCATCCGCGAGCATCCTGAAAGCCCCTGAGCGGTTACACGGAGACGCACAGAGACGGCACGGAGATACACGGAGGGGAGAGAGGAGAAGAGGCTCTGCGCATCTCCTGGATTGAAGGGTCGTTGGTGGCGAAAAACCGGCTTGGTAGCGCAATCGAAGCGATCGCGTCGTGACTAGGGAGATTGCTTCATCACTGGCGCTCCTCGCAATGACAACGCGTGGGGGACTTTGGGCTGGCGTGCACTACCCTCCGGCGACCGGTAAGAAGAGAGAGATGCGGTCCCCGTCTCGAAGTGGGGTGCTCGCGGCGTCCTCGAAGGAGACGAGGCGGGTGTTGACAAAGAGGGTGTAGGGCATCTGCGCCAGGGTGCCACGCAGGCCTTTGCCCTGCAGGCCGGCGTCGAAATCGGGGTAGCGCGCACGCAGCGCGTCGAGCAGGTCGGCAACCGTCGCTCCTTCCGGCATCGACAGGCTGGCCCTGGCCTCGCCAACGACCTGCGACAGGGGCGCGCCCAATTTGACGGTAACCTTCATTCGCCCTCCCAGGCTGCGCTTCCCGTCACTCCTCGCCTCGCTGCACGACAGGCAGGTAGAGCCGATAGCTGGAAACGGCAAAGGTCCAGATTGCCGACGGGGCGAGGTCTGCCCACTCGTTCGTCGTCTTGACCTGCCAATAGTAGGTGCCGGACGACAGCGGCGCAGCGGGCGTGTGGCTGGTGGCGGAAACGATGGTGTCGACCACGGGACTGCTCCAGTCAGGGTCGTCGTCGACGAGGAGCCGGTAGGAGAGCGCCCCGCTGGCCCCGTACCACGAGAAGGTGGGTGTGCCGACGACCGCGCTGCCGTCGAGGGGCGAGGAGAGGACGGGCGCGTTGACGATGTCGAGCAGGTGGGCGGCGGACCAGGCACCGGCGCCACAGGCGTTAGCGGCGAGCACGCGCCAGTAGTAGGTGCCGGCGGGGATGGCGGCGGTGGAGGTGAAGGCAGGGGCAGACGTGGTGGCGGTAAAGACGGGCGAGGTGAAGGACGGGTTGGCGGTCAGCTCGACCTGGTAGGACGTGGCACCGTCGACGGCGTCCCAGGCAAAGTGGAGACCGGTGTCGCACGCGGTGGTGCCGCTGACGGGGAAGGTGAGCGTGGGCACGGCGGGCACGGAGAGGGTGGTGGCGGTGGCGATGTGGCTATAGTCGGAATAGGTGCCCGTGGCGGTACGGTGACCGCGGACGCGATAGTCGTAGGCGGTGGCGCAGGCCAGGGCGACGTCGACGTAGGTGGTGACGTTTTCGGTGACCGTGGCGACCTCGGTCCAGGCGGCGGCGCCTGAAGGGGAGCGCTCGACGTGGAAGGAAGACTCGTCGGGCGAGTTGTCGAGCCAGGTGAGGGCGACGCGGGCGGGAGAGACGGGGGTGGCGGCGAGATCGGACGGGGGGACCAGGGCGAGGATGCCGGTGACGAGGACGTCATCGATGGCATAGCCGTCGCTGGGGATGGGGTCGTCGTCAAAGTATTGAAACTTGACGAGAAAGTGGTCGTTGAGTGTCATGCCGGCGGCGGCTGCTGCGGCGTCGAGGTCGACGATCGATTGGGTGAAGGAAAAAGGCCCGTTGTTAAACGAGACCACGCGTACCCAGGTGGCGCCATCGTCGTCGCTGATAAAGACACCGTCGTCGACGTGGTTTTCATCGTTGAATTCGCGCCACCAGAAGCTCAGCTCGACCTCTTTGTAGGCGCTCAAGTCGAGGGTAAGGACCGCCGCGGCGTGCGAGAAGAAGAGGGGGTCGGAGCTGTCGTCGAGGAGGAGGCTGTAGGAGCCGGTGTGGGGATAGGCGGTGCCGACGCGCACGCGGCCCGCGTAGTCGGTCTCGATGGCCCAGCCACTCCCGAGGTCGCCGCTCTCAAAGCCGTCGGCAAAAGGGAGGGCGACGGGCAGGAGCGGGTAGCCGGTGGCGTCGTGGAGAGCGTTCGCATCGCTGACGACGACCTCGTGCTTGACGGGGCTAAAAGTGTAGCCGGCGCGGCTGAGGGTGACAGTGTAGGTGCCGTTCCCAAAATTCGACTGTGTATAGTAGCCGGAGGCATCGGTTGCCACGGACGGGCGCACGCCCCCGAACGCGACGCTGACGCCTTCGATGCCGTCGCCTGCCTCGTCGCGGACGTAGCCCGAGATGTCGTAGCCGGCTCCGTAACGGATGGTGACGGTAAAACCGAGCGCATTGGCAGCGTCGATCGTGACCGTGGTTTCGTTGGCCGAGTCGGCGATGGTCTCGCCGACTCGCCACATGGCCCCTTCGTCGCCGGTGTTGCCATTCCAGTCGGGGTCGAGGACGTAGGCGTAGCCACTGTCCACGCGGTGGATGATCACCGCATCACCGTTCAGCTTGGTGTCGTAGCCGACCTGGTGGCGTGTTTCGAGGGTGTAGACGCTGCCGGGCATGGTCAAGAGAGGAATGCTCGCGATCTTGAAGTTGGTGCCCTGGGGCAGCGCGGTGCGCTCCAAAAAGATGGTGGCCTGGCTGCCTACCGCGGCCTGGTACTGCTCCTCGGGAGAGAACCAGCCGAGCTGGTTCTTGTAGGGGGAGATGGTGTGCTGGCCCATGCAGCCATAGACGGGATGGGTGGCCTCACCGCAATTGGCCCAGGCGTCGCTCATCACGTCCCAGTGGTTGTCATAGACGTTGCCGTACATGCCGGACGAGTGGGGCAGGCCAAAGCCGTGGCCCATCTCGTGGGCGATGACGGTGACGTTGCCCCAGCCCCAGGGTGGCTCCCACGTCATGCGCCAGTTGCGCCACACGCCGTCGAGGTTGAGCCACATGCTGCCGCCCCAGGCGCAGCAGTCGAGGTTGGCGTTGAACATGAGGTTGATGCCGACATAGTCGGGAAAGTAGACGTCGGGGTCGGCGACGGCGGTGCAGTCGTTGGCAGCCCGGGTCCAGTCGAGGTCGGGCTGGCCGTCTCCGTCGCGGTCGTAGACATAGTAGGACCAGGGCTGGGGCAGGGTGTACCAGCCGAACGCACCACTGCCGAGGACGTTGGCGATGTCGTAGGATTGCTCGCGCCAGTAGTGGTCGAGTCCGGGCAGCTCGCTGCCGTACATGCCCTGGAAATAGGAGAGGGGCTGGGGCTCGGCAGGCACGTCGGCGAACTTGCACAGGAGCGAGACCCACGGCTGCGGGCCGACGATGTCGTCGACCGTGTCGTCGATGACGGATGTGGCCTGGATGGAGGACACACGCAGGGTTGGGTAGGGCAAGGCAGCGTCGTCGACCCAGGTGCCAGAGACGACGACGTGCTGGCGGTTGAGGCGGAGGATGCCGCCGGCGGGCAGCTCCGCAGTGGGCTCGATGAGGAGCTGGACGAGGACCTCGCGGGCAGTGGTAAGGAAGTAAAGGGGCCCAGACGGGTCGGAGCCGTCCAGTGCATCGCCCCAGACGATCGTGAGCCAGCCGTCAAGCCGGGTGGCTAAGGGTGGCTCCTGGGCAGACGCGGGTGGGGTGCCGAGGCGGGCAGCACCCAGACTGGTCAACAGGACGACGGCTACGAGCAGGCAGCGCGCGAGGGTGGCAACGCGGCGGCTGGTGCGGCAGGTGGTTGCAGTTGTGAACATCCTTTCTCCTCCTTGAGGTGCGCATGGGGGTGATTATAAGCGAGCCGGGATGGGGTGTCAACTTTGCCTGGGGAAGGTATGGACGACGCAGCGTGGCGCCGGAGCAGTAGCCGGTGTGACAGGGTGAGCGGGCTAGCGCTCGGGAGAGGTGCGGCGCTCCTGGCGCCAGCGATCCATGATGGCCAACACTTCCGAGTCGGAGACGTCGTACCAGTTGCGATAGACCTGGGCGACGGCGCGAAAGTAGGGAGGGGTGGCGAGCACGGCGACGTCATCGACGGTGGCGGCGATCTCGCGCTTGACACGCTCGCTCGTGACGGGCACGGCGACGGCGATGCGGGCGGCGGCCTGGTTTTTGAGCATGGCGATGGAAGCGCGCATGGTGGAGCCCATGGCGATGCCGTCGTCGACGAGGATGACGGTGCGACCGGCGATCGGAGGCAGGGGCTGCCCACCACGGAGGACCTCGACGCGGCGCTCGATCTCGGCTTTTTGCTCCTGGACGATGTCGTCGACGAGATAGGGAGGCAGGTGGGCGGCGTGGCTGGGAAAGATGAAGGTGGTGCCATCCTCGGCGATGGCGCCAAAGCCGGCTTCGGGGTTGTCGGGGAAGGGAAGCTTGCACGAAATGAGAATGGAGAAATCGGCGTCGAGGTGGGTGGCCACCTGGTAGCCGATCTCCACGCCGCCGCGTGGGATGGCGAGCACAAGCGGGTTTTGGCCGCGGTAGCGGTCGAGGGCGCGGGCGAGCTGCTCGCCGGCATCCTGCCTGTTGATGAACATGACGTCTCCTTTCGCGGGCGGGACACGGCTGCAGCCGTGACTACGAACCAGGGTGCACGGCTGAAGCCGCTACTACGAACGGTACTACGAGCGGGCCGGCATCAGGTCAGGTAGTCTTTGAGAAGGCGGCTGCGGCGCGGGTGGCGCAGGCGGCGCAGGGCTTCTTTTTCGATCTGGCGGACGCGCTCACGGGAGACGCCAAACCGCTCGCCGATCTCGGCGAGGGTATAGTCATAGCCATTTTCCAATCCGAAGCGCATGCGCAGGATGCGGGCCTGGCGTGGGGTGAGGGTAAGCAGCAGGTCCTCCAGGGCATCGCGCAGCATGGCCTGCTCGGCTGCCTCGGGCGGCGGCGGGGCGCTGTCGTCTTCGATAAAGCTGCCCAGCTCGTCGTCTTCTTCCTCGCCGACGGGCCTCTGGAGCGACAGGGGCTGGCGCGACACGCTCAACATCCAGCGTACCTTTTCAGGGTGCATACCGGTGGCCTCGGCGACCTCTTCGGGCGTGGCCTGGCGCCCACGTTCCTGCTCGATCTCGCGGGCCGTGCGGTGCAGCTTGCGAAGCGAGTCGGCGAGGTGGACCGGGAGGCGGATGGTGCGCCCCTGGTCGGGCAGGGCGCGGGTGATCGACTGGCGGATCCACCAGGTGGCGTAGGTGCTGAACTTGTAGCCCAGGTCGGGGTTGAACTTGTCGACGGCGCGCATGAGGCCGATGTTGCCCTCCTGGATCAGGTCCTGGAAGGGGACGCCCTGGCCCTGGTACTTTTTGGCGATGCTGACGACGAGGCGCGTGTTGGCCATGATCAGGCGCTCACGCGCGGCGCTGCCGTCACGCAGGGCGCGGCGCAGGCGGACACGCTCCTTCTCGTCGTGCCCGTCGCGCGCCAGATGGCGCCGGGCACGGCGGGCGCGCTGCCAGCGACGCGACAGGTCTTGCTCCTCTTCGCGGGTTAGCAGGGGCTCCTGGGCCATCTCGAAGAAGTAGAGGCCGACGGTGTCGGTGGTGGGAATTTCACCGAACGTGTTATCGCGATCGGATGCGCGCGTACGTGCGGCGGCCACTTCTGCCGGCGATGGGGCGGCGGCGGTGTGGGCCGCGGCCTGCGCCTCGTCCTCAAAGACGGCAATCCCCATCTCGGTCAGATCGTCAAAGAGGGCATCGAGCTCCTCCAGGTTTTCTTCGGCACGCGGTATGACCGCGACAATCTCTTTGAGGGTCACGTAGCCCCGACCGGCCGCTTCAGTGAGCCATTCATCCCAAACTGTATGCCTTGCTTTGGTCGCCACAGTCCTCCTTATTCATCACACGCTCAAACCACCGGCACAGAACGATCAGGCTGTGTGCCGATGGCATCAGACCATTCCAGATTCTGAACCATTATAACATAAGTGCCGAACCGGTTATGTATCCGGGCATACAAAACGATGAGTGCCTGGCAGCTACGCACACACTCATCAGGACTCGTATTCCAGTATAGCATATACGTCAAGATCGAGTGAGGGTTGCAGGCCGTCGAAAGGAATGCGCGCCTCGTCGTCGGGCGAGAGGATGGTGCCGGCGACGGGGGTGGAAAAGTCGATGCGCACGTGCCGGGGGCCGGGTGCATAGTTGACGAGGTGGAGCTGGGAGACGCCGGCGCGGTGCCACAGCTCGACGAGGACGGGATCGGAGGCGGTGACGCGTGGGGCGGAGTGATGGCCAAGGGCGGCGAGGAGGGTGTCGCGGGCGGGTGCGGGGGGGA
>DATHUZ010000518.1:0-8062 GCA_035461725.1 Anaerolineae bacterium | reverse complement strand
GCGGCGCCCACACGATCTCTTTGCCGCCGAGCTGGATCGTCTGCACAAAGACCACGCCGATGTCGGGCAAGGCGTGGCGCATGCCGCGCATGGCCACCTCGCGTGAGATGTGGAGCACGTCTGCCACGGCGAGGCCCGTGGCGAGGTTCTCTTTGAACGTGAGATAGTCGAACCCCTGCAGATCCTCGTTCGTCACCCACGCCGGGTCGGCGTAGACAAAGCGCGAGCGGCGCCGCGCCGCGTTGCGCGCCAACTGGTCGCGCAGCTCTTCGCGTTCCTCGGCCGTGATCAGGATGCCGTCGTAGGGGATGGTGTTCGACAGCGAGTCGGCAATCTCGGCCAGCGTATCACCCATCACGTCCTGGTGGTCCTCACGCACATTGGTGATGATCGTGATGTTGCCCTTGACAATCTGGTCTTGCGTGACGCGCTGGTACACGGGGTTCACGGCCATGCACTCGATCACGAGGGCGTCTGTCTCGGCGCCGGTGTGGTCACGGATGATGTCGATCTGCTCCATGATCGTCGCCGCACCCATGCGTGGGATCGGCGACTCGTTCCCATCCTCGTGGATGACCATCGCCGCGCTGCCGGTTGTCTTGCCCAGCGTCTGGTAGCCCGCCTCGCGCAAGACGCCGGCGACGAGCCGTGTCACGGTCGACTTGCCGCGGATGCCGTTCACGTGCACGCGCACGCGCATTTGCTGGATGCGTGCCTCGTGCGCCACGTACGTCTTGTGCCAGCGCCAGATGAGCGCGACGAGGAGAGTCAGGGCCACGACAAATCCGACCACGTCACTCCTCCTCGTCGACAGCGCGCGGGCCAGGGCCGGCGATGGGCACCGCCGCGGGCATGGCATAGGCCGTCACCCCCGTCTCGCCAATGTCCGCCAGGTCCTGGCCCACGCTCAGCGAATCGTTGGCGGCGCGCATCAGATCGATCTTGCCTGCCGCTTCGCCCTGATAGGTGCCCAGGCCAAAGCCGAGGCGAAGGTAGCCCGCAACTGGGAGTTCGTGGCCGCTGCCGTCGACAAACACCGCCTGGCGTAGGGCGGCGACGATGACCTCTGTGTCGGCATAGAGCGTTTTCCAATCGCGCTCCGGCAGGAGCAGGCCGACGCGGTGCGCGTCGATGCGAAAGGGGACGTCGTGCACAAGAGACGCGCTGACGAGCTGCCGGGTGACCGCGTCCTCGACATCTGCCAGCCGCGTGCCCGGGGGCGGATCGCGCTCCGGCTCGCTATGGACGATGAGCAGCCCCAGAGGGCGGCGGAACTGCCTGGCGCGGTCCACCTCTTCGACAAGGCGCAGCTCGGCGACCTCGATCGGCAGCAGGCCGGTGCCGGCTTCGCCGCCGACGAGGACTCGCCGCAGGTCCAGCAACTCGCGTCGCTCCTGCTGCCACTCTTCCCAGGTGGCGCGAAAGGCGCCCGCCAGCAAGAGGTTGAGCGCCAGGCCTGCCAGCTCGAACATGCTTTGCACTACCTCCGCCCGCACCCACGTACCCATGGCCTGCCGCGCCACTACCCAGGCCACGGCGACGGCCAGGGCGCCAAACCACGCCCAGCGCGAGGGCAGAAGCAGTGCCTGGCCGGCGCTTGCCGCCAGCAAGAAGAGGAGCACGACGGCGCGCATCACCTCGTTGCCCAGGAGCACGAGCGCGCTCTGCAAAATCACCGCACCCACGAGCGCGTACAGAAGCCAGAGTGGACGTTCCGTAAGAGTGGTGGTCTGTATCTGATCGGCGCCCAAGGCTGCCTCCGCTGTGCCGCTGCGTCGCACGGGTCATTCCTCCACGATCAAGAGCTCGATAGGGATCGTCACACTGGCGGCAGGCGAGGCCGTCTCGACGGTCAGGCTTGCCGTATGCAGGCCCGGGTCGAGGCCTGCGGGATCGGCAAACACGCGCACGGTGGCCGGAGTGGTTCCGGTACCGGCCTCCAGCCTGAGCCAGCCGGTGCTGATCGAGGCCGACCAGTCGGTCGCCCCATTGGTCGTCACCACCTGCACGCTGCCCAGCAGGGCCTCGGCCGTGCCGGCAGCCACGACCGCGGACAGTTCCTGCGGGCTTGCGCGCAGCTCCTGTGGGTAGGGTTCCCAGACAAAGCGGCGCTCGCGGCTCACGTCGGTGTCCTGCCCGTCACGATCATAGCGGTAGCCATAGTGATAGTTCCAGCCGAGGTACTCGGAACCGCCGCCGCTCATCGTCGTCACAAAGCGCTCGTCACTGATTGCGCCAAAGTAAGCGTCGCGCGGGCCGCTCAGGCTGTCGTCGTGCAGCACGTCCACGGGCACCCATCCGTAGGGTGGCAGATAGATCTCGTTCCAACGGTGAAAGAGAGTGTCGACGTACCGGCCATCGTCACGCTGGCGCGTGCCGGCGACGTAACGAGCGGGCACGCCGTTGGCCCGCAGGAGCGAGATATAGAGGATGGCATACTCGGTGCACGAGCCGCGGCGCTGGATAAAGACTGTTTCCGCGTCGTCCCACGACCCGTCATTGTCGTACGACAGGCGGCGCGCCACATAGTCGTGCACGTTGCGCGCGATCCAGTACGGGTTGGTGGCACCGCCGGCGGCGAGGCGCGCGGCATTCTGAATGGTCCGGCTGTCGAGGCTGTATCGGTCGAGCTGTCGGCCCACGTAGGTGTCGATCACGTCGGGGGGGATGGTGTCCAGTCCGGTCACCTGCGCCGGGTCGATCGCATAGGTCCGGGCTTCGATCTCGACGTCGCCCTGCCATCCTACGGTCGCCCGCTCGCCAGGCTCGAGCAGGGGGAAACGAAAGTGGGCGAGTGGCTGGCCGTACTCGTCGACGGTCGCCGTAAAGGGGGCCGAGAAGGTCAGGCCCGAGATGCGTTGGTTGCTGCGGGTCTCTGGAATGGCCACGTACACGTCCAGGTTGAGCACCTTTCCGGGACCATGGTTGTCGAACGTGAACTCGAACGAGAGGTGGGCATGGCGCACGTTCGCAGGGCCCTCAAGAGAGACCGGCTCGGGCAAGAGGAGCGTGGGCGCGTCATTGTACAAGGGGTCACCGGGATCCGAAACCGGGCCAGGCTGAGGTGACTCGACGCTGGAGCCCGGTACCGGTTCAACAGGCGGCGCGGTGAGCGCAGCCGGCTGCACGCCCGTCGCGAGCTGGCCGCCCTGTGCCTGCACCGGGCCGGCCGCCTGCCCCACACCTGGCGCTTCTGGCCGTGTTGTGGCCGGTGGCGTATCGGCAGGCAGGCCGGGCGCACGCTGCGCAAGCCACGCAACGGCCACGAGCAAGACCAGCAGCCCGGCATTAAAGAGGATCAGGCGCACCAGCTTGCGCATCCGGCAGTTCTCCCTTGTCTGCCACGATGGCAGAGAATCGTTGCGAACATGGACTCCGTCGGAGACCGGCCCCGGCGGTTCAAGACGACGCGGCAGCGACGCGGCCAGAGAGCGGCTCGATCAATCCCGGATGAACCTGGATTGTATTCGCCGATCATATCACACCGCGTCGAAACGAGCAACTCGGAGGGACGCCTGCTCTAGAGTGAACGCATGAGCTCGCGGACAAGATGGAGGCCCGACCTTGGTCGGGGAAGCTTGGGCGCGTGGAGCCCCCCCTAGCAAGCTCGCACCTCCACCGGACGGGACATGTGCAACGCCGCCCCAAATGTGCTTGCCCTGGTGCCTGCTCTAGAGTGAACGCATGAGCTCGCGGACAAGATGGAGGCCCGACCTTGGTCGGGGAAGCTTGGGCGCGTGGTGCCCTCCCGAGCAAGCTCGCACCTCCACCGGACGGGACATGTGCAACGCCGCCCCAAATGTGCTTGCCCTGGCGTCTGCTCAGGCGTCCGTAGTGTCGGCAGCCGGCGCGCGCTTGGTTAGGTGCCAGTGGTTGCCGCCGGGCGTGGCCGGTGTGTAGACCAGCTCGTCGACGACCTGGCGTGCGATGGCCAGCCCATATCCCCCCTCGCGGGGATGTTTCGGATCGGGTGTGGGCACCCCGGCTGGGTCAAAGGCCTCGCCTGTGTCGTACAGGTCGACGGCGATGCGATCGGGCAGCAAGGTAATCTCGCAGCGCACCTCACCCGCGCGTGCTCGATAAGCATGCCGGATCACATTGGTGACGATCTCCGACGTCGCCAGCTCGAGCCGGTACGCGAACCCGGCGCCATAGGCCAGGCCGAGCGTATGCACCAGGCCGGTGATATCGTGCAGACGGTCCAGCACCGCCGGGAAGGCACGCGACACCAGGCGCGGCAGCGCTTTCACGACGACCAGTGTCACGTCATCTGAGCGCGACAGGCCGCCACGAAACGCCTCTACGGTGTCGACGATGGTGCCGGCGAGATCATCGGCGCTTCTATCCGCATGCGCCGACACGATCGCGTCGAGGCGCGCCGAGTCAAAGAACTCACCCGCTTCATTCATCGCCTCTGTCACGCCGTCGCTGTAAAAGACGAGCACGTCTCCGGGGCGCAGGCGAACGCTCTCCTCGCCTGGCTTGGAGTCGCGGACGATGCCGAGTGGCAGGCCGGTGCCTGACAGGCGGCGGCAGGGCCGGTGGGCGCCGCGGTACCAGAGCCCCTCTGCATGCCCCGCGTTTGCATACACCAGCTCGCCCGACTGCGTGTTGAGGTGGGCGAGAAAAACCGTGACAAACCGTTCGGCATGGGTCAGGTCGTCATAGAGCGACGCGTTCACGTTGGCGAGAATGTCAGCCGGCCCGAGCGTGTGCACCACCTCGGCCCGCAGCAGCGCCCGTGTTGTCGAGGTGAGAAGCGCAGCCGAAATCCCTTTTCCAGCAATATCGGCCAGCACGATGTGGCACCCGTGCGCGTCGCCTGGAAACCAGTCGTACACGTCGCCACTTACATAGCGCGCCGGCAGTGCCCTGGCGGCGAATTCAAACCCGTCGAAAGATGGCAGCACTGTCGGCAGCAGGCTCGCCTGCACCTCCTCGGCCAACTCCAGCTCCTGCTGAAGCTGCTGCTGTGCCAGCAGCCGCGCCTGTGCCTCGCGCAGCGCGGCCGTCCGCTCTTCGACCATCTCTTCCAGTTCCTGAGCATAGCGCCGCTGCGATTCTTCCGCTTTTTTGCGCTGGGTGATATCTGCGACAAAGCTGAGGACGGTGACCTGGCCATCATGTTTTACATAGCTCAGGCTGACGTCGACCGGAAACAAGCTGCCGTTTTTGCGCTGCCCGTAGAGATGGCGTTCCACACCCATGGCCCGCACCTGGGGATCGTGATAGTAATGCGCGCAATGGCCGGCATGCGCGGCGCGTTGGGGCACGGGGATGAGGAGCTCGATACGCTCTCCGAGCAGCTCGTCACGCGGGTAGCCAAAGATCTCTTCGATCCGCGAGTTCACAAGCTCGATGCATCCTTCTGCGCCGAGGATCAAGATCCCTTCTGAGGCCGATTCGATGAGCGCGCGGATCGTCGTCTCACTTGCAAGCGGCGTCGCCGCGTACCAGGATCCCTCTCGGTGATGCGCGCTTTTCATCGTGGGTGTACCGTGTGCCATGCTCTCACGTCCATCTCTGGTGCACGTGCCTCCATCTGGTGGGCCAGCACGACGGGAACATACGTCTGGTGCCAGTCCATAAAGGTGCGGCGTAGCGCGGTGATCAGGCAGCCCAAGTCGTCGCGCAGTGCCCGCGACTGCTCCAGGTGCAGAAACTGCTCCGGTTCGGAAGGACCGGGGGCATTCTCTGTGCAGGCATCAAATCCGGGCAGTGTCCCGGTGCCGTTGGAATAGCGCCCCTCGACGTTCGTCGTGCCGGCCAGCGGCCAGTCGAGTGGGTTGCAGTCTGCGAGGTCCACAGCCAGGGGGGCACACGCCGACACGGATTGCCGGAACAGCTCCTGTGCCAGCTCGCCTGGCGCATACGTCCCATTGCTGATGAACAGGTCGGGGCAGTCGACGCATCCGTGTAACTGCACGGCGACTGCATCCGAGCCTGGCACCACGAGCGCGCGGTGCGACGCGAAAAAGATGGTTTGCGTGGCGTGCGCCACGTCGGAGGTGCGGTGCGGCTCTTCCACTCCGCAGAAACTCGTCGTGCCGCTGCATGGCGAGTAGTCTGTGTTGGCACAGCGGTGTGTGCCCGCCACCAGCAGGGCGCGCGCCCGCATCTGTCTCAGCAGCTCGACCCCCTCTTCCTCTGTTTTCCACTCGCAGCCCGGGTGAGGAACTTCGATCACCAGGTCGGTCTCGGCTTCGTCGGCGATCACGTACGTCCCCCAGCCCGCTGAGGGCGGCAGGTTCTCCTCGATCAACCAGTACTCGGCGTTCGACGAGCCGGTATCGGTATAGTGCACGATCGTGTACGGAAAACTGTGGGTGGCGATTGTGTCGCACGCGGCTGCCAGATCCCCGCGTGCCACGGCGTCGAGCAGCACTTCCCATGCCTCCATCTGCGCTGCGCTGGGGATCGACATCCCATTCGAGCCGGTTCCGGGCATCTGCGCAACGATCGACCGGATCTCGTCGATCAGATTTCCTTCTTTGAAGGTGACACACGAAGCGGTCGCGGCACGGCCAGGAACGGGCGCGAGCGCTTGCTCTGTGTAAAGAATCAGGATGATGGCCAACAGGCCGAGCTTGAAAGAGCGCGTCCGGCAGTTCACATCTTCTCCCTGTCCGATGCTCCATCGCGCGAATCGGACCAATAAGGGCTAATTATAGCGCGGAACGCCAGGGATCGCAAGTTACGACCGGCGTTGCTCCAGTGGGCCCGAAATCGGCCCTGGCGTAGATTGACGATCCAGGCATCTTGTCCTATAATCAGAAGTGCCACGGCGAGGTGGCTTTCTTGTGCCACGATGCACGCGCACCCCATCAAGCGGAGGGAAAAAGATGCCGAATCTGTACGACAAAGAGTCGGGCCGGCTGCTCGGCCCCATCAGCGACCGCGACCTCGATTTTCTGATTCGCCAGCTCGAAGAAGAGGGGATCGAGGATCAGGATTACTATATCGAGCCCGCCACCCTCGAATGGTTCGAGGATCATGGCGCCGAGCCGTCGCTCGTCGAGATGCTGCGCCGCGCGTTGGGTGATAGAGAAGGGATGGAGATTGCCTGGCGAGAGGCCTGACGCTTGAGCGACCGCTATCGTTTCCTCCTCCTGGCGACGTCCGCGCTGACCTTTGTGCTGATCGTCGCCGGCGGCGTGGTGTGCGTCACCGACTCGAGCCGTGGCTGTCCCGATTGGCCCGCGTGCTATGGCCGGCTTGTCCCACCGCCGCGCATCGACTCGATCCTGGAGTACACGCACCGCGTGATCGCGGGTCTGACGGCGCTCCTTGTGGTGGCCTCTGCCGTCGTCGGGTGGCGGCACTACCGTGGAATCCGCTGGCTCCACCGCCCTCCGGCCATTGCGATTGCGCTCCTGTTCGCCGTCGCGATCTTTGGAGCGGTCGTCGTGCTCCATGGCCTGGCGCCCGGCTATGCACTCCTTGACATCGGGTCGGCGCTGTCGGTCCTGGGGCTGATGGTGGCCGCCACGGTCGTGGCGTTTGGCCGTCACGCCGAACCCGATCTACCCGACCGCCTCTCCTTCTCCACGCCCCTCGCGCGGCTCGCACGTTGGACGCTCCTCGCCGTATTCGTCGTGCTCGTCAGCGGGGTGCTCGTCGCGGCACCAGGGTCACCGGTGCGCTGCCTGGGATGGCCGTTGTTTAGCGGGGGCCTCGACGTGCCAGGCGTGCGCCGCTGGCTTGCCCTCGCGCGCCTGCTGCTCGCCGCGGCCGCCACGCTCCTGGTCGCCCTTCTGGCCGCCCGTGCCTGGCGCGTGACACAGCCGCCCGCCGTGCGCCCGGTCGCACTCGGATTGGGCCTGCTTCTGAGCGCGAACGTCGTTGCCGGCCTCGTGGCCGCGCTCCTCGGCTCGCCCGTGTGGCTGCTGGCAGCGGCCGCGCTGCTCGCGTCCGCGCTGTGGGCCACGCTCGTTATCCTGGTCACGCTCCTCGCGCTGCCCGGCGCACGTTCCAACCTGCCACACTAGGGCAATGTCAGAACACCGCCTCGGGAATCATCCTTGACAATCCTTCTATCCTTCGATCACTTATGGGTGGGGGG
>DATHUZ010000517.1:0-2314 GCA_035461725.1 Anaerolineae bacterium | reverse complement strand
GCGGAAGAGATGGACTTTGTCGTGCCGCGCGAGATGCGCTCCAACGCGCTCGATTATCTGAGCGAGATTGAAAGGCACTACCCGGAGTGGTACGACGAGGAGACGCGCCAGACCTTGAGCGCCTACGCGCTGTACGTGCGGGGGCTGATGGGCGAGGGCGACCCGGAGAAGGCGCGCCGGCTGCTGGACGACGCCGGCCTCGAAGATCTGTCGCTCGATGCCGTGGCATGGCTGTGGCTGTCACTGGAGGATGACCCCGGGTCGGACCCCAGTACCTCTGGGGCGGCGGCGGAGGTCGAGGCGATCCGGCGGCACGTCGGCAACCGCGCGGTGGAGACGGCGGGGGCGGCGAGCTTTAGCACCGCCTTCAGTGACCAGGACTACCTGCTGCTCCGGTCGGACCGGCGCACCGATGCCATCGTGCTGGAGGCGCTGATCGCGGGCGATCCGGACAGCGACCTGATCCCGAAGGTGGTGAACGGGCTGCTGGCGCACCGCACGAGGGGGCGGTGGGGCAACACGCAGGAGAACGTATTTGTCCTGCTGGCGCTGGAGCGCTACTTTCGCACCTTTGAGGCACAGACGCCCGACTTGGTGGCGCGTATCTGGCTGGGCGACACGTACGTGGGCGAGCACGCCTACCGGGGGCGCACCACCGAGCGGCACGAGACGACGGTGCCGATGGCCGAGATGCCGGGCCTGCTCGAGGTGGACGGGTCGGGCGTGATCGTGAGCAAAGAGGGGCCAGGGCGCCTCTACTACCGGCTGGGGCTGCGCTACGCGCCTACGGACCTGGCGCTCGACGCGCTTGACATGGGGTTCGTGGTGCAGCGCAGCTACGAAGGCGTCGATGACCCGGAAGACGTGGTGCGCGACGAGGCGGGCGCATGGCACATCAAGGCCGGGGCGCGTGTGCGCGTGCGGCTGACGATGGTGGCCGCCAGCCGGCGCACCCACGTGGCCCTCGTGGATCCACTGCCCGCGGGGCTCGAGATCGTCAACCCGGCGCTCGCCGTGTCGGGCGACGTGCCGCGCGACCCCAACGCCGTGGATTATCACTCCGGCTGGTGGTGGTGGGGTCCCTGGTACGAGCACCAGAACATGCGCGACGAGCGGGCCGAGGCGTTCTCCTCGCTGCTGTGGGAAGGCGTCTATCGCTATTCATACATCGCGCGGGCCACGACGCCGGGGACGTTCGTGGTGCCGCCGGCGAAGGCGGAAGAGATGTATGCCCCCGATGTTTTCGGCCGCAGCGGCAGCGACCGGGTGATCGTGGAATAGACAAGAGACCCGGACAAGAGCCGACCGTTTCTTGCGGCCTGGCGGCAAAAAGAGGTGGCACGGGCCAAACTAGCCCGTGCCACCGGTATTCACTATTCAGAGATGTCGAACCGGGTTATTGCCCGGAGTAGGAGGGCGCAAAGAAGGAGTCATCTCCTTCGTCTTCCCCACCGACCCCGATGGCCTCAAACCGGGTCGTGTCGCCAAACTGGAACGTGTACAACTCGACGTTGCTCGCATCCAGCTCTCGGCGGATGGTATCAAAGGTATAGTCCTGGGCAGCATCGCGGTCGGCTCGCCGCGGAGCGATGCTCGCCTGCCCGGAAACCAGGTCAGCGGTGTCCTGCTGGTCATCCGCGTCCTGGTCGCCGTTCAAGTCCTGCTGATCATCGTCGACGTCCTGATCATCGCCGACGTCTTGTTGGCCGTTGGTCGCATCCAACTGGCCGTTGGTGTCCTGCTGGCCGGCCAGGCCCTGCGTGCCGAACAGGTCGGTACGCACGTCGTCGCCCTCGATACCCAGCCTGTAGGAGACGGTCTGCTGACCAAAGGCCGGATCGTGCGAGACGCGGATGTAGTAGACGCCGGCCTCGTGGAAGGTGCCGGCCCAGCAGACGTCGCCATCTACTTCTTCACACTCGGCATCGAACCCGACAGGGCCGGTGCCATCCTGCGGCTGGGCGGCCAGGTCGGTGCCCAACGTGTCGACGTCAAACTGGCCTGAAGCGTCGATGTTGTTGCGGGTCCAGACGGCAAAGTTGATGCTGTCGTCGGGGGTCGAGTCAGCCCACACGACAATGTCGGTGGGGACAAAGACTGATTCGGTCTCACCGTCGTCCGCGTCCTCGTCGTCGACCTCTTGTGTCTCAAAGCTGCCATCGTACTGGAACGCGTACCAGTGCACCTCGCCCGGGTTCAGCTCCCGCCAGGTGCCGTCGAACGCAAGCGCCTGGGCGGCGGTCGCGCCGGTGCGCTGCTGGGCGGCGCCTGCCTGTCCATCCTGCTCACCGTTGGTATCCTGCTGGCCGTTTGT
>DATHUZ010000516.1:0-3597 GCA_035461725.1 Anaerolineae bacterium | reverse complement strand
ACGCGTGTCAGGTGGTAGGGGTGAGACTGGCGCAGGTCGGCCAACTCCTGGCGGAACCTTTTTTGCATCTTTTGCATCTATAATAGGCGCCGGATTGCATGCGCGCGCCATTGCCGGCACGCGCCGCGCCTGTGCGCGGGTCGCGTCGCTTAACCGTCGGACTTCCGTCGACTGCCCGGCGCACTTGTGTGCTACAATACAGCGAGATTGACGTGCGTGAGCGCATATGTTATACTCGCGCCGTGGAGAAGCATAACGTCGTTAGGCATAAGCGAGGGAGTCATTTGGCCACGAAACGATTGAGGAAAGCGCGCTTGTACTTTTTGCCGGCTGCCTTGCTCTTTCTGTCGCTCATCTGGCTGGCGCCTGTCGCCGCACAGCCGCCCGGCCTCGAGATGGAGGTCGATGCCGCGTTCGACGGCTATGGCAAGTACGGTGAATGGCTTCCGTTGTCGGTCGAGGTCGCCAACAGTGGCAGCGACTTGCAGGCCGAGCTGCGCGTGCGCGTCCCCCGCGGCACCACCAACACTTTTGCCACACCCGCCGATCTGCCCACCGGCTCGCGCAAGCGTTTCACCCTCTACGTGCTGCCCAACAACTACTCGCACGAGCTGCAAGTCGAGCTGGTCGACTCTGACACTGGCGACCGCAGTGACGGCGTGATCGTGTCGCGCAAGGTCCCGGTGCAGCCCCGTCCGAACATCACCTACTTTGTCGGACTGCTGGTGCCGGAGCGCGGCGCCCTGTCACTGATCGAAGGCGTGTCGCTCGGCGCCCAGAACCGGCCCAAGCAGCTTGTCGACGTCTCTCTCGCCGACGTGCCCGAGCGGGCCGAGGGGCTGCGCTCCTTCGACTGCCTGGTTCTCAACGACGTCGATACGTCCACGTTGACGCCCGCACAGGCTGCCGCGATCGAGGGGTGGGTCCGGGCAGGTGGGCGCCTGGTAATCGGCGGCGGGGCCGGCGCCCGGGCGACCGTATCTGGTCTACCCGCGTCGCTCCTGCCTGTCGTGCCTCTCGATACAACGCCGATCGATCTGCTGCCCGGGCTCGCCACGTTTGCCGGTGCCGACCCGGTGCGTGTGCCCGGCCCGTTTCTGGCCGCCACCGGCGACCTCAACCCCGGCGTCAACCTGGCGGCACACGGCCCCATACCCCTCGTGCGTGAGCGCAGCGTCGGCGATGGCCGGGTCGACTTTGTCGCCCTCGACCTGGCGGCGGCGCCGTTTGACGCGTGGACTGGGACGATCCCCTTCTGGCAGGCGCTCCTCTCCCCGGGCTCCGACTACCCCTCCTGGCTGCCGCAGGACATGTCGGCGCGCGAGTCGCAGGCGCAGTCGATGGTTTACTCGCTCTCGAACCTGCCCGCGCTCGACCTGCCGTCTGTCGGCGCCCTGGCCACACTGCTCACCGTGTACATTGTCCTGGTCGGGCCGGTGAATTACCTCGTGCTGCGCCGCGCCCGCCGGCTGCAGTGGGCGTGGATTACGATTCCGGCCCTCACCCTGCTCTTTTCCGCGGGGGCCTTTGGCCTGGGCTATGCCCTGCGCGGCAGCAACGTGATCGTCAACCAGATCGGAATCGCCTACCTTCCTCCCGACGGCGACGCCCGGTATCACAGCTACGTGGGCATCTTTTCGCCCCACCAGCAGTCATACGAGGTAGAGGTCGAGGGTGACGGGCTGGTGGCGCCCCTCAACCCCGGCTACGATCCGTGGGGCCAGGGCGGCGCCTTGAGTAGTGGAGAGGTGGTGTTCGTGCAGGGCAGCCCCGCACGCGTGCAGGGCCTGGCGGTGAACCAGTGGTCGATGCAGACCTTTATGACCGAAGGCGCCTGGAACGGCCTGGGACGAATCACGGCCAATCTCACGCTGGAGGAGGGCGCACTCACCGGTACGGTGCAGAACGACACCGATTATTACCTGCGCGACGCTGTGCTTCTGATCGGCGACGATATTGCCAGGCTCGGCGACCTGCCGGCCGGCCACTCTGCAGGCGTGACCCTCGGATTTGGCAACCTGTCGAGCACAAGCTGGGGCATGCCGCTCGGCTACCGGCTGTTCGAGGCCGAGCTGAACAAACCCCGCTCCGGTCCCCCGCCGCGCGATGTGCAGATGAAGCAGTCGATCCTCGACAACGTCTTTCGCGATGGCCGCTTCCAGACGGGGGGCAGCAGCAGCGATGCCAGCGGGCCCCACATGCTGGCGTGGATCGATACCGCGCCACCGGAGATCCGAGTTGGGGGAAAGGAGCCGCAGCGCCAGGCGGTCTCGCTGCTCTACACCCCGCTGATCTACAGCCTGCCCGAGGATGGCACCATCTCACTCCCCCCGGGCCTTATCCGCGGCTCGGTCGTCCAGATGCCTGCCGAGGGAGGAATATGTGGCCCGTCGGCCAACGCGGTGTGGCTCGGCCGTGGCGAGGCGGTGTTCGAGTTCTCGATACCGGAGGAACTGGAGGGCGCCGACATTCGCTCGCTGTCGCTGGCGATCACGAGCGACGGTGGCCGATGGGATCCGCCCGAGACCGCCGTCTACGATTGGGAGCAGCAGGGATGGCAGATCGTCGACGGTGCTATCCTCGGCGTCAACACACTGTCAGAGCCGGGCAGTCTGGTAGGTGCCGGTGGGGTTGTGCGCGTGCGCCTGTCCACAGGCGAGGGACGTGTCGAGGGCTGCTTCCAGGTGCGCCTCGGGCTAGAAGCTGACGGACAGCCTGACGGCGCCGGAGCAGAGGAGCAAAGCCAGTCATGATCGCCATTGAAACGCGCGCACTCACCCGCCGCTTCGGCGGCCGCCGTGGGACCATCACCGCCGTCGACCAGATCGATCTCCAGGTTCCTGCCGGCTCGATCTTTGGCCTGATCGGCCCGAATGGTGCCGGCAAGACGACGACGCTGCGCATGCTGGCCGGGCTGCTGGAGCCGACGTCCGGCCAGATCCTGATCGACGGCCAGGCGGTGAACCACGATTGGCGCGACCTGCAGCGCAGGATCGGCTACATGCCCGACTTTTTTGGCGTGTATGAAGACATGCTGGTGTGGGAGTACCTTGACTTTTTCGGCCGCTGCCACGATCTCCCCTCCGGCCGCCGCCAGCAGGTGACCGACGAGCTGCTGGAGCTGGTCGACCTGGCGGAAAAGCGGAATGCCTACGTGCAGACGCTGTCGCGCGGCATGCGCCAGCGGTTGTGCCTGGCTCACGCGCTGGTACACGACCCACAGGTGCTCCTCCTGGACGAGCCGGCCTCGGGCCTCGACCCTCGCGCCCGGGTCGAGATGCGCGAGCTGCTGCGCGAGCTGGGCAGCATGGGCAAGACCGTCGTCGTCAGCTCGCACATCCTGTCAGAGCTGGCCGAGCTGTGCGACTCGGTGGGCATTATCGAGCGTGGGCACCTCGTCGCCAGCGGCTCGCTCGACGAGATCAGTCGCCAGGCGCGGCATGGACGCACGCTGCGCCTGCAGGTCCTCTCGGAGCGCGAGGCCGCCATCACGCACCTGGCCGATCTCGCGGCCAAAGGTCACCACGTCGGGCCGGTGCACGAGGTGAACGGTTTTCTCGACGTCGAGTTTCTGGGCGACCTTGAAGCGGCGGCCGA
>DATHUZ010000515.1:0-5368 GCA_035461725.1 Anaerolineae bacterium | reverse complement strand
TTCGGGATTCGTATATTCGGGATTCACGTGTCCGGAAGAGTCACGAGCTTACGGGTCTACGAATCTGCGATTCCCATCTCCAACTACCATCTCCAGGGTATCGACCCAGTCTTGCACAAAACGATCTATGTGAAACCTCGTCCGGCCCGTCCGGCGCGCGCCCCGGCTCAGCCGCTGCGCTTCTGCCGGGTTGTCCAGCAGCTCCTTCATGCGCCCGATCAGCCGGTCGATATTGGTGTCGACGTAACCCGACACGCCATTCTCGACGGCGGTGACCATTTCGGTCGTCGCCATGCCGAGCATCGGCAGGCCGATCGACATCGCCT
The DNA here is from genome assembly GCA_035461725.1 of Anaerolineae bacterium. GTDB lineage: Bacteria > Chloroflexota > Anaerolineae > JAAYZQ01 > JAAYZQ01 > JAFGIA01. The sequence goes on along the minus strand of DATHUZ010000515.1, from coordinate 5,042 downwards.
CGCACACGGCCAGACCGAGGCTGGTGTAGCGGATCGGGTTGAAAAAGAAGCGGTAGCGCGCTTCGAGGGCGGGCAGCTCGTCGTGCCCTACCTCGCCCAGTCCGCCAAGCTCTTGAGAATTCATGCCCACCAGGTCCAGCGGCACCTCGCGGCACGCCCGCTGGAAGAGGTCAAGCCCGGCCAGCCTGCCGCGCCGCGGCATGCCGTTGACGACTACGATCCCGCGCTCCAGCTCGCCCGTGTACTCGACATCGTCAGGCACCAGCACGCCGTGGTCGATCACGCGCGTCGGCGTGCGGCCGCTGTCCCACATCAGCTTGTTAAAATCGGTGACGTGGACAATGAGGGCGTCGGGCTCGTCGACAGGGTGGCGCGTGTCGGTGGGATGCTGGCGCGGTGGATCGTGCTCCAGGTAAATGCGTGGCAGCAAACGCTGTGCCTCCGACAGGATCTCGTGTTGGTCGTGCAAATAGTTCTTGTGTGACTGGTAGAGGACGACGTTGAGGTCGAGGTCCTTGACAGCCTCGGCCGGCACGTCCACGAGGTTATCGGGCCAGTCAAAGCCGGGAGCCCGGCCGCCATAGCCCTCGGGCCTGCCTGGCTTGACCGGCAGGTAAAAGGTGTGCGGTACCTGCGCCAGGTAGTAGAGGTAGTTGCCATGCACGTGCCAGGTCAGGATTTTTAGTCGCTCCACGATTTCTCCATTCTTGCGGGATATTTTGCCACCCCCATCCCCAGGGCTTCTAGCAGGGCGACGTGGCGGTCGGCTGCGTCGGCCGGCGGCTTGAAGACGTGGGACAGGACACCGCCGCCGAACTCGATGGATTGACCGGCGCGCAGCGGCACGCCGGCCAGGTAGCAGGTGTAGCCGGCCAGCCAGGGTGATTCGCCGGGGCGAGTGAAAATGATCGTGGCGTCGAACTGGCCGCGCTGTACACGGTCGACGAGGGAGTGTACGTCGGCGAGGTTGCCGAGCGGGGTTCCTTCCTCGCCGCCACACACGACCATGCTGTCAAACGCGGGAAAGACAGGCTGGACCGGCAGGGCGCGCGCGAGGCCGAGCCAACTGAGGCCTGCGCGCGGCAGCGCGGCGCGGAGCCGCTGCAGCGCGGGCAGCAGGTCGCGCACGTCGTCAGAGTCGCCCAGGAAGGCGATCAGCAGGCGCTTGACCTCGTGCCATTCAGACATAGAACACCCTTGGCGGTGCAGAGGCGGCTCCCACCGGCACTTGGCCTGGTGCCTGGCGAAGAGCCGCAGCGATCGCGTCGACGGTGATGTCTTGGAGAGGGTCGGCAGTGGAGCCCTCGTGCCGGCGCATGGTGGTAGGCGGCGGCGACACCTGGCCCGAAACGACAGAGGGGCAGACGGCGCGGTGCAGCCGGGTGTCGAGCGGCGCCCAGCGCAGCGGGTCGGAGGTGGGGTCGGGATAGGCGGCAAAGATGACGACGCTGGGCAACTGGAGCGCGTCGGCCAGGTGCGACACGCCTGTATCGTTGCAAACGAGGAGGCGAGCATCCCACAGAAGGGCGGCGAAGGCGCCAAGCGTGGTGCGTCCGGCCAGGTCGAGCGACGGCGCTCGCATGGCCGCGGCGACGGCGCGGGTGAGGGGCCGCTCGTGCTCAGTGCCGGTGAGGACCACGCGCAGGCCGGTGGTGGCGAGCGTGTCGGCTACGGCGGCGAAATGCTCGGGTGCCCAGCGACGGGCCGGGTCACTGGCGCCGGGGTGAATACAGACGTATCCTTCCGGCTCCAGATCGCGCGCTTCTTCTACCTCTGCCAGCTCGACCCAGTCACTGCCGATCATCGGAAACTCGAGGTTGTCGCCCTGGGGCGCGATGCCGAGGAACTGGAGCAGGTGCAGGTTGCGCCAGATCTCGGGCTCGTCATCGGGATAGGGTAGAAAGTAGCGCTCGTCGGGACAGTAGCTGCCGGGCAGGTGGCAGCCGGCAGTCAGGCTGCCGCCGAGGAGGAGGGAGAAGATGTTCGAGATGCTGCCGTTGCCGTGCATCTGGATCACGACGTCGAAGTTGCGCCGTTGGAGCGACGCGATCTGGCGTGGGAAGCGTGCGAGCTGAAAACCGCCCTCGAGCATGCCTGGAAAGCCGGGGAAGGGGATCAGGTCGTCGACATAATGGCGAAATCGGTCGAGCAAGACGGCGGTCTCGGGCAGCCCGATCAAGGAGATGCGCGCGTCGGGCAGAGCTGCGCGCAGCGCGCGGAACGCAGGCACCGCGCAGAGCATGTCGCCAACGCCCGAAAGTGCGCGCACGATGGCGACGTGGCGCGGAGCGGCAACCGCCAACCTGTTCTCTTTGGTCGCCCGGGCCTGTGCACCCCGGTGCCCGCCCGGGTCTTCTTCTTCTCGGCTCATCTGTTCACCCTCCAGGCATGGAGTGCAGGACGAACGTCGAACGCCCCGCCACGTTTATTCTAACATAGTGGAAGAACTACAGCAGAAGGGGTACGTTTGATCTACTGACGGCTTTGGATTGGAAAGTTGGAGAAGGGTTGGCACCCACCGCTTGAAAAAGCAGCGCCTTGAAAATGGGTGAGATGCCCCACCGCTTCTCTGGCGCGGCGGTTTTTGGGGCATCTATGCTCCACTCCCGGCACGAATTGGTTGGAGGACCGGTCTTCTCCTCCAACCAAAGGTGGCCTCGATGGGGCATGGACCGGCCGGGTGCAGGAAAAAGTTGCGTACAACTCTGCGCTATATTCGGCGGGGCAGAGTGCGTCTCACCCGTGAATGGCCTACCAGACCGACTTGAGCATTGCGATCACCAAGGGGGATGCACCAGCCTGCGCGCGCGAGCTTGACGCAGTGCGGGAACGGCGGTATAATGCTGCGGTGCCGCGGGGTTGCCGGCACACGGGCGCTGTTCGCTCACCCACGGCTGTGAACGCCCTCGAATTTCCATCAGGTGTACAGGAGGCAAATATGTCCATTGAACGTGTTGGATCAGTATCGGTTTTTGTGGCCGACCAGGCACGGGCGCGCGACTTTTACACGGGCGTGCTCGGGATGGAGCTGAGGGCCGACGCGCCGCTTTTTCCGGGCTCGGAGGCGCGCTGGATCGCGGTGGCGCCGCCAGGGGCCGAGACGGAGATCGTGCTCTATCTGCCCGACGAGAACTGGGAACATTACCGGGGCACGGTGGGCCAATCGCAGGCGCTGACGCTGGCGGTGCCGGACATGGCCGCGACGGCGCGGGAGCTGCGCGCGCGGGGAGTGACGTTCGTCGAGGAGCCGCAGGAGCAACCGTGGGGCACCTTTGCGATCATCGAGGACTCGGAAGGGAACAAGCTGATCCTCTCTGAGCCAGCAGAGCAGGAGCCACCGACGGTCAAGGAGCTGCTGCGCCGGATCGACCGCTCGCGGCGCGCGCTGGAGCAGACCGTGGCGGGGCTCAGCGAGGCGCAGCTCACGGCGCGCGGGCCGTCGGGGTGGGCGGTGAAGGATCACCTGTCGCACCTGGCGACGTGGGAGCTGGGGATCGTGGAGCTGCTGCACAAGCGGTCGCGCTTTGAGGCAATGGGCGTGCAGGACGCGATGAACAACGGCCAGACTGAGGATGAGATCAACGAGCTGATCTTTCGCCGCCGCGCCAACCGGAGTGTCGGAGACGTGCTCACCTATTTCGCGGACGTGCACGAGCAAATGCTGGAGGTGCTGCGCTCGATGGAGGACAAGGACCTGATGCGCCCCTATTCGTCTTTTCTGCCGGAAGGAGCCGCCGGCTCGGATCGGCCGGTGATCGGCTGGATCGTCGGCAACACGTACGCACACTATGACGAGCACCGGCGCTACATCGAGGCGCTGATTGAAGCGCTGGACATGGGGTAGGCGCAGATGGTGGAGAGGGACGCGGTGAGAGGGGACGGTGGGCAGGGAAGCGAGCGGGCACCGATCCGGCGGACGGTGGAGGTGCCGATCCCGCCGGAGCGGGCTTTTGTGCTCTTTACGGAAGAGATGGACAGTTGGTGGCCGAGAGAGTACACCTGGGCGGGCGACGTGCTGGACACGATCGGCATCGAGCCACGCGCCGGTGGGCATTGCTACGAGCTCGGCCCACATGGCTTTGCACTCGACTGGGGACGCGTGTTGGTGTGGCAGCCCCCGCGCGAGCTCATATTCACGTGGCAGATCAGCCCCAAACGGGTGCCCGAGCCGAACCCGGCACGTGCAAGCGAGATCGAGGTGCGTTTTGAGCCTGCCGGGGAGGGCGCCACCCGGGTCCACCTGGAGCACCGCGCCTTTGACCGGCACGGCCCCGCTGCCGCCGAATACCGCGCGGGGATGAGCGCCGCGAAGGGATGGGACTATATCCTGGAGCGATACGCCGGCGCCGCGTCGAGCGTCGCCCCGGGGGCCTAGAAGCGGGCGATCCGGCAGTAGACCCGACGGCCCATTGTCGAGCAGCACGGCAGCGGTTATAATGGCCGTGCCATGATCGGACGTATTCTCGGCAACCGCTACGAGCTGATCCGCGAGCTGGGCAGCGGCGGGATGGCTTGGGTCTACCTGGCGGATGACCTGGCTCCCGGCGCTGACAGTCCCACACACCGCGGCAGGCGTGTCGCCGTCAAGATCCTTTACCCACAGCTCGCCAACGATGCAGATTTTTTGCACCGCTTCATGCAGGAGGCGCGGCTGCTGGTGAGCTTGGGGGAGGGAGAGGGCACGGTTGAGCCGGCTGGCGCGGCGCCAGGTCCGAACGGCAACGAGCAGGGGAGCGCGATCGTGCCGGTGCTGGACTATGGCGCCGACCGCGACACGCACTACCTGGTGATGGAGTACGTGCCGGGGCGCGACCTGCGGGGGGTACTCGAAGAGGAAGGGCCACTGGAGTGGCGGCGCGCGCTTGGCATCTCCCGGCAGGTGGCAGCCGCGCTCGGGCGCGCCGACAGCCACGGCGTGGTGCACCGCGACGTGAAGCCGGGCAATATCATGCTCGTGCCAGGCGACAGGGTGCGCGTGCTCGATTTTGGTGTGGCGCGTGCGCGGTCGTCACCCACGCTGACGCATTCGGGATTCGTCGGCT
>DATHUZ010000514.1:0-4196 GCA_035461725.1 Anaerolineae bacterium | reverse complement strand
GGCGCGCACCGACGCCGGTCACTTTGCCGGGTCCGAAGAGGCGTTCCGCCACTGGGACGAGGATGGCATGGTTGAGGCCGGCTGCGCCACGTGCCACAGCGCCGACGGCCTGCCCTTCTTCTTTGCGCACGAAACGCAGATCGAGCAGCCGCTGTCGAACGGCCTCGAGTGCGAAACGTGCCACTCCAGCGTCGAGACCTTTGAGACCTTTACGACCACGGCCGTCATCTTTCCGAGTGGTGCCGAGGTCACGCTCGAGGACAACTCGAACCTGTGCCTCACCTGCCACCAGGGCCGCAGTTTTAGCGGTACCGTGGATCGCGCGACGGCAGACCTGCCGGCCGACGAGCCCGCGCAGCTCCGCTTCATCAACATCCACTACTTTGCCGCCGGCGCCACGCTTTTTGGCAACGAGGTGCAGGGTGCCTACCAGTATCCCGACAAGACCTATGTCGGGCGCTTTGAGCATGTCGACGCGTTCAACACCTGTGTCGAGTGCCACGACGTCCATGCCCTCACCGTCGTCGAAGAAGACTGCACCGTGTTCCACCAGGTGGACTCGCTGGCCGAAATCCGCATGAGCGACACCGACTATGACGGCGACGGCGACACCGAAGAGGGCATCGCGGGTGAGGTCGCGACCATGACCGAGGCGCTCTACGCCGCCATGCAGGCTTACGGCGCGGACACCGAGGGCGTCGGCTCGATCGAGTACAACCCCGCCCGCTACCCTTACTTCTTTGACGATGCCGGCGAGCAGTTCGCGTCGTGGACGCCGACCCTGCTCAAGGCCGCGTACAACTTCCAGTACGCGCAAAAGGACCCGGGCGCGTTCGCCCACAATGCCGAGTACATCATCCAGGTGCTGTACGATAGCATCGAGTCGCTGGGCGGCGACGTGAGCGGTATGACCCGCCCGGAGGCAGAGCAGTAACGTCGATCTAGCCTGCCAGCCGGGGTTATTCTCGGCCGGCAAGAGTTGCGAACCGCCGCGCCCGGCAGGCACCCGTTGTCTGCCGGGCGCGCTGCCTATCCGAGGACAAGGATGTCTTTGGCGGGCTGCGCCGTACCGCGCCGCCCGCCGTGCTATTCCTGGAGGGAGGCGTGCCATGACTGAACCGGTTCCCGAGGCAGGCAGCACATCTGCAGGGCCAGAGGTGAGCAGGCGTGGACTTTTAAAGTACGTCCTGCTCGGCTTTTCAGCGCTGGCCACGGCGGCCGGCGTGCTGACCCCCGTCATCGCCTACATCTGGCCCCCGGCTCGCGCCGCCGCCGAGGCCGGTGGGCGGGTCGCCGTCGCCACCACGGCCGATCTGCCGGTCGGGCAGGGGGCGGTCTTTTCTGTGCAGAACAAGCCCGTGATCGTGATCAACACTGAGCAGGGTGTGAGAGCGCTGTCTGCGGTGTGCACCCACCTCGGCTGCATCGTCTTCTGGAATCCCGAGCGGCAGGTAATCGCCTGCCCCTGCCACGAGGCCTACTTTAGCATCAATGGCGCCGTCATCTCGGGTCCGCCGCCCGCTCCGCTCGAGGTCTACAGGGTGCAGGTCGAAGGGGACGAGATAGTGGTGGAAGGAGGCGAATCCTAATGGAAGCGGCGCACAAGAGAAGTTGGTCCACCCGGGTCGGCGACTGGTTCGACGAGCGCTTTAACGTCCGTGGCCCGCTGCAGACATTTCTCAGCAAGCCTGTGCCCAAGCACGCCATCCGCTGGTACTTTTGCCTCGGCGGGCTGACCTTTACCCTCTTTGTCATCCAGGGGGTAACCGGCATTCTTCTCTCTCTCTACTACAAGCCCACACCGGAAGAAGCCTACGACAGCATCCTGTTCATCATGAACAACGTGCGCTTTGGCTGGCTGATGCGCAGCATCCACTCCTGGTCCGCCACGCTCATGATCGCCATGTGCGTGGCACACATGCTGCGCGTCTATATCACCGGCTCGTTCAAAAAACCGCGCGAGCTCAACTGGGTGGCCGGCGTCATCCTCCTGCTTCTCACGCTCGCATTCGGCTTTACCGGCTACCTGCTGCCATGGGATCAGAAAGCGCTGTGGGGCTCCACTGTCGGCAGCGAGATTTTGGGCATAGTACCCTGGATCGGCGACGCGCTGCTCGGCTTGCTGCGCGGCAGCCCCGACATCACCGGCCTGACCATCACCCGCTTCTATGGCATCCACATGCTCGTCCTGCCGGTGTTGACCTTTATCTTCCTGGCGATCCACTTTGTCATCATCCGCCGCCAGGGCATCTCGGGCCCGCTCTAGCCGGCCGTGTGAAAGGAGGCAGAACCCATGACCGACACCACCCGCACGGGCGTGATTCCCTACCAGCATCCCGAGTACCCCGAAGAGGACACCATCCCCTTCTTTCCGAATTACGTCATCCTCGAAGTGATCACCAGCTACATCCTGCTTGCCGTGATCATCGTCCTCGCCTCGCTGCTCCCTGTGGGCCTCGAAGAACCGGCGGATCCATTCAGCACGCCCGAACACATCAAGCCCGAGTGGTACTTTCTCTGGATCTATCAGTTTGTCAAGGTGCCGCCGTTGATCCTGGGGCCAGGCATGCTCGCCGGGCTGCTAGGTATTGCCATCCCCGCCATCGGCATTGTGCTCCTGATCATCCTTCCCTTCCTCGACCGCAAGCCTGTGCGCCACCCGCGCAACCGCAAGCTGGCAATGGTTGTCCTCGCCCTCATCCTGCTTGGCTTTGTGGCACTGTCGATCTGGGGCTGGTACAGCTAGGGAGGAGAAAACTATGCGCATGCACCGTTTGATTCCAATTGTCGCCCTGAGCGTTATCCTCCTCTCGTGGCTGGTGTTGGTACGCCCCGCGAGCTCGCTCCAGATCCCGATCGTGCCACACGCGACCGAAGGGCTGGAAGACTGCCTAGCCTGCCACGACGCGGGCCAGATGGCCCCCTTCCCCGAAGACCACGCGGGGCGCGAGAACGAGAGCTGCACGATGTGCCACGAGGTGCAGCCTGATGGCGTGCCACCTGTGCCTCACGAACTCGAAGGGCGCGAGGACTGCCTCGCGTGCCATGGTCCCGACGGCGTGATCCCCTTCCCCGAAAGCCACGAAGGGCTCGAGAACGACACCTGTCTGTTCTGCCACCCCATCGGCGTCGGCTCCCCGGACACGGGCCAACCGGAGGCAACGCCCGAGGCGACAGCCGAGCCAACCGCCACACTGCCGCCTGCTATCGAAGCCCTACCCACGCCGATCCAGGAGCCCGAGCTGTTCGGAGAGAACACGTGCATCACCTGCCACCTGGAGCTGGGGGGCAGGCATGCCCAGATCACGCAGAACTGGTCGCAGAGCATCCACGCCGAGCGCGGCGTCGGCTGCGTGAGCTGCCACGGGGGCGACCCGACCGCCGAGGACCCTGACGAGTCGATGTCGCCGGCCCACGGCTTTCTCGGGCCACTGCCCAAAGAGCGCATCCCGGGCCTGTGCGCCTCGTGCCACAGCCGCGTGGACCTGATGCGCCAGTTCGATCTGCCCACCGACCAATTCGATCAATACTGGCAGAGCCATCACGGCCAGGCCCTGCTCGAAGGCGACGAGAACGTGGCCACCTGCTTTGATTGCCACGATGGGCACAACACCCTGCCGACCAACGATCCCGCGTCGCTCGTCTACCCGCTCAATGAGCCGATCATGTGCGCCGGCTGCCACTCGAACGAAGCGCTGATGGCACCCTACGACATCCCCACGAACCAGTACGACCTCTACGTCGACAGTGTGCACGGCGTCGCCTTGCTTGACGAGCAGGACATGCGCGCTCCCGTCTGCTCGACGTGTCACGGCACCCACGGCGCCGCGCCACCCGGCTTCCAGGAAGTGGCGAACGTGTGTGGGCAGTGCCATGGCGCCACCGAGGATTATTACCTGCAGGGTGGCCACCGCATGGGCATGACCGTCGAGGCGCTGCCGCGCTGCGTCACCTGCCATGGCCGCTACGACGTGCCGCCGGCAACCATCGACCTCTTTGTCGGCACCGAGGACCGCCACTGTGGGAGCTGCCACCCGCCCGGCAGCGAGCGCGCCGACGAGGTACAGGCGATGTATGAGGCCCTGCTCAGCGCCAGGGAAACGTACGAAGAAGCAGCGTTGACCATCGAGGAGGCGAGCGGGCGGCGGCTGATCATGGCCGAGCAGGAAGAGCTGCTGCTGCAGGGCCTCACGCCG
>DATHUZ010000513.1:0-2440 GCA_035461725.1 Anaerolineae bacterium | reverse complement strand
GGCGTCCCTTTCCAGCAGAACCACGACTGGGATTCGATCGAGCCGTGCCCGGAATACGCAGACCTGTACGGGCGGATCAAGGACGAGCTCAGGGGCTATGGCCTGGGGTTGAGCTAGGTACATTCACAATGGTGCCGAGGGATTGTCATTGCTTCGGGCGCGGTCATTTCGCGCCCGAAGCAATCCCCAACGCGATCCAAGGTGGGGATTGCTTTGTCGCTCGCTAGGCTCGCTACTCGCAATGACAGATTCTTGGGTACTGGGGGAGGCGAGCGCCGCGGATGAGCTCTTTTAGTCATGTTGGGAGCAAAGGATATGAATGACCAGGATATCGTTCAACTGAACCGCCAGTACACGTTTTTCTCGTGGTCCGTTCAATCTGCGGTCAACCCGCTGCCCTTTGACCGGGGGGAGGGAGTCTATTTCTGGGATACGAGCGGCAAAAAGTACCTCGACTTTTCATCGCAACTGGTCAATCTGAACATCGGGCACCAGCATCCAAAGGTGGTGCAGGCCATCCAGGACCAGGCGGCCAGGTGCTGTTTTGTCCAGCCGGGTTACGCCACCGAGCCTCGCGGGCTGCTGGGTAAAAGTCTGGCCGAGGTGACGCCCGGCAACCTGAGCAAGGTATTCTTTTGCCTGGGCGGCGCAGAGGCCAACGAAAACGCCATCAAGATTGCCCGGATGTACACCAAGCGTTCGAAAATTGTGGCGCGCTACCGCTCCTACCACGGCGCGACCCACGGCGCCATCGCCCTCACGGGCGATCCCCGGCGGTGGGCTGCCGAACCGACGATGCCGGGCGTGGTTCGGATCTTTGACCCCTACTGCTACCGCTGCACCTTTGGCTTGACGCCGGACACCTGCCGGCGGCAGTGCGTGACGCACATCGAGGACGTGATCCGCTTCGAAGGGCCGGACAATATTGCCGCCATTTTCATGGAAGGCGTGACCGGCACGAACGGGCTGATCGTGCCCCCAGACGACTACTGGCCGCGCGTGCGCGAGCTGTGCGACAGGTATGGCATCCTGCTGGTCTCTGACGAGGTGATGAGCGGCTTTGGACGCACGGGCAAGTGGTTCGCCGTGGATCATTGGAACGTGGCGCCGGACATGATCACGATGGCCAAGGGGCTGACGGCGGGCTATGTGCCGCTGGCAGCCGTCGTTGTGTCGGAACCGATCGCCGAATATTTTCAAGACAGGATGCTCTCCTGCGGGCTGACGTACAGCAGCCATCCCCTGGGGTGCGCCGCAGGCGTCGCCACGCTGGCCGTGTACGAGGAAGAGGGGTTGATCGAGAACGCCGCGCGGCTGGGTCAGATCCTGGGGCAGTGCCTGGAAGAGATCAAGGCGCGCCACCCATCCGTCGGCGACGTGCGCTACATCGGACTCTTCTCGGCCATCGAGCTGGTCAAGAATCGCGAAACCAAGGAGCCGATGCCTTCGGCGATCCTGTCTCAGGCGCTGAGGGAGCGCGGCCTGTCGACGCTGCTGCTGGGCAACCTGGTCACGGTCAGCCCGCCATTGTGCATCACGGAGGAAGAGCTGCGGGCGGGCCTGGATATCATCGACGAGGCGTTGGACGTCGCCGACCAAAACACGGTTTGAAGGGAGGCACTCTTTTGTCAGACATAGTGCACGGTTACGCGGGGCATCTGTTGCGCGTAGACCTGAGCGATGGTCGCCTGGAGCGGTACCCGATCGCGCCCGAGTTTGCGGCCAAGTGGGTAGGTGGGACCGGCCTGGGCGCCAAAATTTTGTTCGACGAGGTTCCGGCCGGCGTCGAGTGGGACGATCCGCAGAGCCGTGTGATCGTGGCCTCGGGCCCCCTGGGCGGGACCCGCGTGGCGGGGACGGGCACCTATTCGGTGGTGTTCAAGGGACCGATGACCAACCTGGCGGGCGCCAGCCAGGCGAGCGGCTTTCTGGGGGCTTTTTTAAAGCTGTCGGGCGTGGATGCCGTCGTGATCCAGGGGGCAGCCCCGACGTGGTGCTATCTGTACATCCACGATGGCGGCGCCGAGTTGCGTGCCGCCGACCACCTGTTGGGGCGCGACACGTGGGAGGTGGAAGACCTGATCGCCGAGGAGCTAGGTGTTCGCTCCAGCCAGATCAGTGTGTGCGGGATCGGCGTGGCAGGGGAGAACCGTGTGCGCTTTGCCGCGCTCGCCGGCGAAAAGGGACACGTCGCCGCACACAATGGCATCGGCGCCGTGCTGGGGGCCAAGAAACTGAAGGCCATCGCGGTGGCGCGGGGCTCGCAGCGGGTGCCGGTGTACGATGCACAGGGCCTGGTGGAGGCGGCGGCGCGGCTGCTCGATCACGCCACGACGAAATTCGCCGGGGGGCTGATCCACGAGGTCGGCACAGGCGGCCTGGTGCCGGGCGTGTACGCCAGCGGCCAACTGCCGAGCAAGAACTATACCACCAACATCTT
>DATHUZ010000512.1:0-6957 GCA_035461725.1 Anaerolineae bacterium | reverse complement strand
GGCCCCCGCGGAGCGCTTTCAGCCCAACCCTGAACCGGATGACGAGGAGGTGCGCCGCCGCTACAACCTTCCACGGCGCTACGTCCTCTACCTGGCGGGGCACGATGAGCGCAAGAACGTCGAGTCGCTGGTGGAGGCCTTTCACACGGTGGTCAATGCCGACTCGGACGCCACCCTCGTCATCGGCGGGGCACTGCCCGAGGAAAGCCGTCCGCCCCACTACGACCCTCGCCCACTCGTCTCGGCACTAAAGATGGAAGATGAGGTGCGATTTATCGGGCGCGTGGCGCAGGGTGACGAGCCGGCGCTCTATCGCGGCGCGGCGTGTGCGGTGTTCCCGTCGCGCTACGAGGGATTCGGGCTGCCGGTGCTGGAAGCGCTGGCGTGCGGCACGCCCCTGGTCACCTCGAACGTCTCCTCGCTGCCCGAGCTGGCCGGCGACGCCGCCTTCACGGTCGATCCCGACGACGCGCGTGCGCTCGCCGGGGCGATCGTCGCCTGCCTGGTCGACGACACGGTGGCCGCAGAGCTGCGCAAGCGCGGGCCCGTGCAGGCCGCCCGCTTCAAATGGGAAGAGACGGCGAGAGAGACGGCGGCCGTGTACCGGCAGGTTGCCGGGCAGGGGATAGAGTTATGAGCGTTCATCGTAGCTTTTCATCACGGGCGAACGCACGAGCTGATCATCTGCCAGAATGGGAGGCCCGAGCTTGCTCGCGGAGTTTTACGTTCGGGGCGGGGATTCCCCGAGCAAGCTCGGGCCTCCATCACCACATGTCACTGGCCCCTTTACGGAGCGCCTTATGCGTGTGTTGATGGTCTCCAAGGCGTGCGTGGTGGGCGCGTACCAGAAAAAGCTGGAGGAGCTCGCACGCCTGCCCGAGATGGAGCTCACCGTCGTCGTGCCCCCCTACTGGCGCGACGAGCGCGGGGTGATGGAGCTGGAGCGGCGGCACACCGAGGGGTACGACCTCGTGGTCGAGCCGATGGCGCTCAACGGCCATTTTCACACGCACTATTACCCGGGGCTCGGGCGCCGGATGCGCCAGGTGCGCCCCCACCTGGTGCACGTCGACGAAGAGCCCTACAACCTGGCGACGGCGCACGCCGTGTGGCTCGCCCGCCGCGCCGGGGCACGCGTGCTCTTTTTCTCGTGGCAGAATCTGCTGCGCCGCTACCCCCTGCCTTTCCACCTCCTCGAACGCTACGTCCTGCGCCGTGCCGACCACGCCATCTTTGGCAGCCGCGCATCGGAGGAGATATGGCGGGCGAAGGGGTACCGCGGGCCGGGCGCCGTCGTCCCCCAGTTTGGTGTGGACCCGAAGGCGTTTGCGCCCGCCGGCGAGGCGGAAGCACGGCGCCGGGCCGGGCGCGGCTTTATCGTCGGCTATGTGGGCCGGCTGGTGGAGGAAAAGGGGGTCGACCTCCTGTTCGAGGCCCTGTCCAGGCTGCAGGGCACGTGGCGTGCATACATCCAGGGCAGCGGGCCGCAGCGCGAGCCGCTCGAGGCGCTGGCGCGCGCGCTGCGCATCGCCGACAGGGTGTCGTTCGAGGGATGGATCGTGTCTGCCGAGATGCCTGCCTTTTACCGGCAGCTCGACGTCCTGGTCGTGCCGTCGCGCACCCGCTCGAACTGGAAAGAGCAGTTTGGGCGGGTGTTGATCGAGGCCATGGCGTGTGGCGTGCCCGTGGTGGGTACCGACTCGGGCGAGATTCCGCAGGTCGTCGGCGAAGCGGGTCTCATTTTCCCCGAGGATGACGCCGGCGCCCTGCATGACTGCCTGGCCCGCCTGCTGCACGAGCCAGAGCTGCGAGCCACTCTGGCACGCCGTGGCCGCGAGCGCGTGCTCGCTCACTATACGCAGGCGCGCGTGGCGGCGGAAACGTATCAAGTATATTGTAACACGCTTGGCCGAGAAGATCAGTCGATAGAAAATCCAAGGTAGAGCTTCACCTTCGCCTCGACCATTGCCATCGACCAACCCCCCTTCCTGATCGTGCCCTATTGTAACGTACGCGGCCCGACGCGGCAAGTGACGAAGAAGCGCGATTACACTCTTTTTGTTTGCTGTAGCGCCCAAGACATGGTATACTATTCCAACTGGACTTGACAGCTCGACGATGAACTGGCCCTGACAGACAGAAGGAGACGACTATGAGTGTATCCGTATGGGCCGACATCTCTGCAATCTGGCTTCTCTCCCTGGCGCTGGTCAGCATTTTGCCCTTTGTTATCCTTTCCTTTTTTGCGGTGAAGGGGATGCGACGCGTGAACCAGCTCGCCAAGAAGTACCTGCCGATCGCCGGCGATAAGGTCGAGATGGTGGCCAACAAAACCGAGGAAATCAGTTTCAAGATCGCCAACCCGGTCATCAAAACCTACAGCACGGCCGCGCGCGTGCGCGGCATGACTCGCGAAATCTTACGGAGGAACGACTGATGGACATCAAACAGAAAAGTATCGTGATTGGCGCTGTCATGGGCGGCATTATTGGCGGGCTCGCCGGCATGCTCTTTGCGCGCGGCCTCGAAACGCCGACGGGGCGTGAAATACGCAACGTCTCGGTCCGTGACCTGGCGGGCAGCGAGCTTGTCAAGATCCTAATCTCGACGATCGCCCTGGTACGCAGCATCGCCGAGCTCGGAGAAGAACTCTAGCCCGCTGCCGGGTTTGACACGACCCCAGTTCGTGACTATAATCGCGATCGCGCGTTGACAAGAGTCGCACAGCGGTGGTGCCCGTGAAAAGAGGCGCTGCCACGCCATGCAAGGAGGCATTAGCGTGTACGAGATTCTGGCGAAAGAAGTCCTGAACCCCGTCACCAAGCTGTACGAGGTACGGGCGCCGGCCGTGGCGCAAAAGGCCCAGGCCGGTCAGTTCGTCATTATTCGCATCAGCGAAGAAGGCGAGCGTATCCCTCTCACCATCGCCGATTATGATCGTGATCGCGGTACCATCACGCTCGTCGTCCAGGAGGTGGGCAAGACCACCATGGAGATGGCCAAGATGGAGCCGGGTGATTCGCTCGTCACGTTCGCCGGCCCCCTCGGGCTGCCGAGCGAGATCGAAAACTATGGCACTGTGGTCGTCGTGGGTGGCGGTTTTGCCGTCGCTCCCTGCTATCCCATCGCGCGCGCCCTAAAAGAGGCGGGCAACACCGTGATCACCATCATGGGTGCTCGCAACAAGGAACTCCTCTTCTGGGAGGACCGGATGCGCTCGGTCAGCGACGAGCTGATCGTGTGCACCGACGATGGTTCCTGCGGCCGCAAGGACCTGGTGACGTCGCCTCTCAAAGAGATTCTCCAGTCGGGTCGGCAGATCGATCACATCTGGGCTATCGGCCCTGCCGTGATGATGAAGTTCTCCGCCCTTACCTCCCAACCCTTCGGCGTGCCCACCACCGTCAACCTGAACTCGATCATGGTCGACGGCACGGGCATGTGCGGCGCGTGCCGCTGCGAGGTAGGCCGCGAGACCCGTTTCGCCTGCGTCGACGGCCCCGAGTTCGACGGGCACAAGGTAGATTGGGACCTGCTGCTCACCCGCCAGCGGATTTACGTCGACGAGGAAAAGGTCGCGATCGCGCATTATCACGACAAGTGTCAGTGTGGCAACGAGTAAGGAGACGATGATGTCTGAATCGATCAAGGACTTGCCCAAGCACGAGCGAATGAAGCTGCCGCGTCACGAGATGCCGGCGCAGGACCCCCAGGTCCGAGCACGCAATTTCGACGAGGTTGCCCTTGGCTACCCAACCGAGACCGCCATGCTCGAGGCGATGCGCTGCTTGCAGTGCAAGCGTCCCAAGTGCGTCGAGGGTTGCCCGGTCGGCGTCGATATCCCGGCCTTTATTGAGCGGCTCAAAGAGGGAGACATGCCCGGCGCCGTGCTCGCGCTCAAGGCCGACAACGCCCTGCCTGCCATCTGTGGCCGAGTCTGTCCGCAGGAGAGCCAGTGCGAAGCGCTCTGCGTGGTCGGTAAAAAGCAAGAGCCGGTGGCCATCGGCCGGCTGGAGCGGTACGTTGCCGACTGGGACCTCGCTCACCCGTCCGAGCCGCCTGCTCCCCCGCCGCCTACGGGTAAAAAGGTCGCGATCATCGGCTGTGGCCCTGCCGGCCTGACGTGCGCCGGGGCGCTGGCCCGCCTTGGCCACAGGGTAACCATCTTTGAGTCGCTGCACGCCCCCGGCGGCGTGCTGGTGTATGGCATCCCCGAGTTCCGCCTGCCCAAGCAGATCGTCTATGCCGAGGTCGATTACGTGCAAAAGCTCGGCGTCGAGGTCCGCCTCGATACCGTCGTGGGCAAGACCTACACCCTGAATGAGATCATGAACCGTGAAGGCTACGACGCCGTCTTTTTGGGAACCGGCGCCGGCCTGCCGATGTTCATGCGCATCCCCGGCGAGAACTATAACGGCGTCTATTCCGCCAACGAGTTCCTGACCCGCGTGAACCTGATGAAGGCCTACCTCTTTCCCGAGTGGGACACCCCGGTCAAGATCGGGCGCAAGGTGGCGGTGGTGGGCGCCGGCAACGTGGCGATGGACTCGGCCCGCAGCGCCCTGCGCCTCGGCGCCGACGAGGTGCACATCGTCTACCGCCGGTCGTCCGACGAGGTACCGGCACGCGCCGAAGAGGTGCACCACGCCAAGGAAGAGGGCATCATCTTTGACTTTCTCACCAACCCGGTCGAGATCTATGGCGACGCCCAGGGATGGGTGCGCGGCATGCGCTGCATTCGCATGCAGCTCGGCGAGCCCGACGCCAGTGGCCGCCGCCGCCCGCTGCCCATCGAGGGCTCCGAGTTCGACATGGACGTCGACATGGTGGTCATGGCCCTCGGCACGCGTCCCAACCCCCTCGTATTCACCGAGTCGGGCGGGCTGGAGCGCACCAAGTGGGGCACTGTGGTAGCCGACGAGGAGACGGGCAAGACGACCAAGGAGGGCGTGTGGGCCGGCGGCGACATTGTCACCGGGGCCGCCACCGTCATCTCGGCCATGGGCGCCGGCAAGCGCTCTGCCGCCGATATCGACCGCTATCTGCGCGGCGAGGCCGTGCCGGAAGCTGCCGCGGAGGCAGCCGCGACCGCCTGAGCGCGCCAGTTGCCTGACAGTTTCCACGCCCCCGGTTCCGGACCGGGGGCGTGTTTAGTGTCGGCCGTGCGGTCACTTGCGTGCACCACTCGGCTCTCGCGGCCTGTCGAAGAGGTGCCTTCCCGTTCGTAGTGGGCGATTCATCGCCAGGGAACCGCGCTCAAGCGCGCACTACAGACGGCTGTTGCGTAGGAGACGAATCGCTGGTATAATCGACTGAAACGGGTGTGAGCATTCGATGCCGGCACACCCTTGCGCTGCGACGCCAAGCCTGAGCGGCGGTGGGGCCGGGCTGGATGGAGAGTAGATGTGGATTATGATGTCATCGTAGTCGGCGCGGGCCACGCGGGCTGTGAAGCAGCTCTCGCGGCCGCGCGCATGGGCGCGCAGACCCTGCTGCTGACTATGAACCTGGACCTGATTGCGCAGATGCCGTGCAACCCCAGCATCGGCGGCCCGGGCAAGGCACACCTCGTGCGCGAGATCGACGCACTCGGCGGCGAGATGGCGCGCGCCATCGACGCCACGTTCATCCAGATCCGGATGCTGAACCAGAGCCGCGGGCCCGCGGTCCAGTCCTTGCGCGCCCAGGCCGACAAGCGGCGCTACTCGCTCTATATGAAGCACGTTCTCGAGTCGACGCCCAACCTGCACCTGAAGCAGGCTCGCGTCGAGGAGCTGCTCGTTTCAGACAGCGGTGACCGGGTGCTCGGCGTGCGTACGCACACGGGGCACGAGCAGAGGGGGAGCACGGTGATCCTGACCACGGGCACCTTTCTCGGTGGGAGAATCCTGTCGGGCGACAGGAGCTGGCCCGCCGGCCGTGCCGGAGAGGCACCGGCCTCGAGCTTGTCGGCCTCTCTGGCGCGCCTCGGCTTTCCCCTCGTCCGCCTGCAAACAAACACCCCCCCCCGCATCGACGCGCGCACCATCGACTTTTCGCTGACCACGATCCAGCCCGCCAGCGACGTCCCACTCCAATTCTCGATGCACGATCTCTCCTGCAGGTGCAACAACCAGGCACCGGAATACCGAGTCCCTGATACCGAATACCCAATTCCCCCCTTCCTTCTCACTCCCCCCAACCCCGCCTACCCTGTGCCCGAGATGACCGCCTGGCGGCCGCAACTGCCCTGTTACTCGGTGTACACCACGCCACAGACGCTGCGCGTGGTGCGTGATAACCTGCACCGGTCGCCAATCGCACCGGGCATCATCGAGGCCGCCGGGCCGCGCTACTGCCCGAGTTTTGAGGAAAAGGTGGTGCGTTTTGCACACAAGGAACGGCACCAGCTCTTTCTCGAGCCGGAAGGCTGGCACACGGGCGAGGTGTACGTGCAGGGCTTTTTCACCGGTATGCCCGAGGAGGTGCAGCTTCAAATGCTGCACTCGATCCCGGCGCTGGCGAATGCCGAGATCATGCGCCCGGGCTATGCGATCGAGTACGACGGTGTGCCATGCCAGGAGGTGACGACCGCCCTCGAGACCAAGCGCCTCGAGGGGTTGTTCCACGCGGGCCAGATCAATGGTACCAGTGGTTACGAGGAGGCGGCGGCCCAGGGACTCATCGCCGGAATCAATGCGGCGCTCAAGGTGCAGGGGCGGCCGGCCTTGATCCTGCGTCGTGACCAGGCGTACCTCGGCGTGTTGATCGATGACCTCGTGTGCAAAGAGATCGAAGAACCATACCGGATGATGACCGGCAGGGCCGAGTATCGGCTGCTGCTGCGCCAGGACAATGCAGATCTGCGGCTGGCCGAGGTAGGGTACAAAACCGGGCTTCTACCAGCAGCGTGCTACGAGCAGGTCGAGACGCGGCGCGCGGCGGTGGAAGCCGAGCTGGCACGCCTGGACGAGACGT
>DATHUZ010000511.1:0-8636 GCA_035461725.1 Anaerolineae bacterium | reverse complement strand
GAGCGCCGCACACTCGTCGTGGCCGCCGCGGACCTGGCCCACGTCGGTCCGGCGTTCGGCGGGCAGCGCATCGTCGATTTCATCGCGCGCGGCCAACTGCAGAGTGCGGACCAGCGGCTGCTGCAGACGGTGTACGCGGGCGACGCCCAGGCCTTTTTCAGCCAGATCCAGGCCGAGGGCGACAAGCGCAACGTGTGCGGCGTGCCGCCGATCTACCTGACGCTGCGGGTGCTGGGCGAGTCGAAGGGGACTCCTGCCGGCTATGCTGTGTGCCCGGCAGATCCACAGGGGACGTCGTTTGTCACAATCGCGGGGGTTGTGCTAGAATAGCCAGTGCTTGGTAATGGAGGTGCGGGCTGTGCCGACGATATGCCGAGTTGGACCATACCGGTTCTTCTTTTTCGCGAGCGATGGCGACGAGCCACAGCACGTTCACGTGGAGCGTGATATGGCCCACGCCAAGTTCTGGCTGGATCCTGTGAGGCTTGACAGAAGCAGTGGCTTTCGAAGCCACGAGATCAACCGGATTCACGAGATCGTCGAGGAAAACCGAGAGCACCTGATTAGGAGTTGGAATGAATACTTTGGAAATTGAAGTATATGCACCGGTAGCAGAAAACGTCACGGTTACAGATGATGCATTGATTGTGGAATTGGTGGACGGCCGCACCCTGTCTGTTCCCCTGGCGTGGTATCCTCGCCTATTGCACGGGCGAGTCAGCGAGCGAGACAACTGGCGCCTGATCGGCGGTGGGGAAGGCATCCACTGGCCGGATCTTGACGAGGACATTAGCGTCGAGGGCATTCTCCTGGGCAAACGATCCAGGGAGAGTGCACGCTCGTTCAAGAACTGGCTTGAAAGTCGCCGCCCCCATCAGAATAAACAAAGTGACTGACACAAATGTCCAGTCAGCGCTCTTCTCGCCCACCGTGTATGCCAACTCGCGCGTGTATCACGGCGATGCGCTGCGGGTTCTTGCGTCGCCGCCACCGGAGACTTGGCAAATGGCGGTGACGTCGCCACCATACTGGGGACTGCGCGATTGTGACTGTCCGGGGCAGCTCGTCAACGTCTCAGCCCTTGGCACTGCCGTGTGGAAGCAAGAAACTCTGACGACGAATGAGCTGTTTTACCTGGAGCAAATTGCAGATCCTGCAGGTGCGGAACACAAGCGCTTTCGTGAGTATCTCGTGTCCGAGCTAGGAATCTGACGCATCGTTGAGCTTCTGCCGAGCTGTTATCCCCCTCGTTCTCATACTCTCGATTCTGTTGATCTCTTGCGTCGAGTCCCCACCTGGCAGCGACTCTGCCCGGGTGCCTGGCGTGGTGGCGCCCACGCCGGCACTACCTGCCGGCAGCACGCCGATGCCCACCGCCCCAACATCCATGCCCGCGACGGTCCTTACCGCGACTCCCGTCCTGCCCAACACGGCGGCCGCCGTGGCCACGGCGACGGCGCCTGCGACGGTGACGCCGGCCGTTACGCCGCCGGCACCAACCCTTCCAGGAGATTATGTGGAGGCGATCCAATCGGGCGGGCAAACGCGGCACTACCGGCTGCACGTGCCGCCAGGCTACCGCCCGGACGAGCCGATGCCGCTCGTGATCAACCTGCACGGCCTGGGGTCGAGCATGGACCAGCAGGCGCTGCTAAGCGGCGCGTCGGAGAAAGCGGACGAGGCTGGGTTCGTGGTGGTGTATCCACAGGGGAGCGACGTGCCGCGCATGTGGCACGGCGAGCCTTCACCCGCGGGGCGGGCGGACGTGCAGTTCATCCGCGACATGGTGGCACACCTGCAGGCGCGGCTGAACATCGACCCGGGCAGGATCTATGCCACGGGCTTTTCGAACGGCGGCGGGATGGCCCACCGGCTGGCGTGCGACCTGTCGGACACGATCGCGGCCATCGGGCCGGTGGCGGGCGCCTACCTGCTCGACGAGCGGTGCACGCCTGAACGGCCCGTGCCGGTGATCGTCTTCCACGGCACGGCCGACCCGATCGTCCCGTACGAGGGACAGGGACGCGGCCTGCCGCCGGTGCGCACGTGGGCGGCCCGCTGGGCGGCGCGCAACGGCTGTGACGGCGAGCCGGCGATCATCCTCGAACAGGGTAGTGTGACCGCCGAGGCGTGGGGCGGCTGCGACGAGGGCGCCGACGTCGTCCTCTACACGATCCGGGGCGGCGGCCACACCTGGCCGCGCGACGGCAGGATCGCGTCCGGGATCCACGCCACGGACCTCGTCTGGGCATTCTTTGAGGCCCACCCGAAAAGGTAAAGCGACAAGTCGCTGTCACCCGGTCACGGTTGTTGCGTTGTCCCTCGAGCGCGGCTGTCACCGCGAGCGAAGCGAAGTAATCTCTGCTTGCCACACTGGGGCTTCGCTGGCGCTACTAATGAACTGGCGCTACGTGGTTGGGGGCTGCTTTAACGCAGAGACGCAGAGGCGCAGAGAGAAGGATTGACAGAGCCGGTTCTTTTGGTGATGAGTGGCGTGGGGGCCATGGATCAACTCGCAATGACATACTTTGAGCAGGCGCGGTCGCCGTCCCCTGCCACTTGTCAGCGGCCCCATTCCCGTGATACAATAGGCGGCAGCACGAGCAGAGAATGCCAGGAGGAGCAGACATGACAGACCTTCCGATCACACATTTGACGCTATACAAGCACGGTGTGGGCTTTTTCCAGCGCCGGGCGGCGGTCAGCGGCGAGCAGGTCGAGCTGACCTTCCGGGTGGAAGAGATGAACGACGTGCTCAAGAGCCTCACGGCCATCGACCAGGGCGGCGGGCAGGTGCTGAGTGTGAACTATGCCACGCCGCAGAGCCGCGAGGAGCGGTTGGCGGGGTCGTCAGTGCGGCTGGACGACGACAGGAGCCTGCGCGACCTGCTGGTCAGTCTACGCGGCCGCGAGGTGCGGCTGCTGCTCGACCAGGCGGAGACGATCGAGGGGCGGCTGGTGGGCCTGGACGAGCTGCCGGAGCGGCAGCCGGTGAGCACATCGCCGGTGTCGATCCTGGCCAAGGGCACCGACCGCGTAGAGACGATGGCGCTGAGCCGGGTGCACGGGGTCGAGATCCTGGACGACCGCGCGGCGGGCGACCTGCGCTTCTTTCTCGACACGTCACTCACCCAGGAAGACTACCGGCGGGTGGTGGTGCACCTGACGCCGGGCGAGCACGACCTCGCGGTGAGCTACGTGGCGCCGGCACCGACGTGGCGGGTGAGCTACCGACTGGTGGCCGAGGCGGAAGCGCGGCCGCGGGGGAACGGCGGCGAGGGTGGGCGCGCCTACCTGCTGGGGTGGGGCATCTTTGACAACCGGCTGGAGGAGGACCTGGAGGGGATCTCACTGGCGCTGGTGGCGGGGATGCCGATCTCGTTCATCTACGACCTGTACACACCATTCACGCCAGAGCGGCCGGTGGTGGAAGAAGAAGCGCGGGTGGCGGCGGCACCGGTAGAGTTTGCCGAGGCCGATATGCGCACGCTGGGTGCCGGTGCCCCGATGCCGGCCCCGGCGATGCGGGGGATGATGGCCGAGATGGCCGCGCCGCCCGCCCCGGCAATGGCCAAGATGAGCATGGACGCGATGCAGTCGGCGGTGCAGGTGAGCGCGACGGGCCAGGCGATGGGCGAGCTGTTCCAGTACAAGATCGGCACCCCGGTGACGGTGGAGCGAGGGCACTCGGCGATGGTGCCGATCGTGTCGGCGCGGCTCGATTACCGCAAGGACCTGCTGTACAACGGGGCCAAGATGCGCGCGCATCCCGTGGCGACGATGCGGCTCAAGAATGGGACCGGGATCACGCTGGAGCGGGGGCCGGTGACGGTGGTGGAAGACGGCGAGTACGTGGGCGAGGCGCTGGTGGCGTTCACGCCGGCGGGCGGCGAGATCAATGTGCCCTATGCGGTGGAGCTGGGCGTGGAAGTGACCGAGACGGATGGCAGCCAGCGCGAGATCCGCGGCGTCGAGCTAAAGGGCGCCTACCTGCAGATCGAGGAGTGGCACGTGGTGTCGCGCAGCTACCAACTGCGCAACAAGACGGAAGGCGCCGAGACGGTGCTGGTGGAATACCCTGTGCCGGCGGGCTATGAGCTGTTCAGCACGCCGCAGCCGGCAGAGACGGCAGGCGCCGACCACCGCTTCCAGGTGAAGGTGAAGGAGCGCGAGACGGCGACGCTAAAGGTGCAGGCACGCAGGCTGATGTGGCGCCGCGAAGAGATCCAGCGCCAGTCGTACGAGACGCTGCGCAACTACCTGAGCAAGGGGCTGATGGACCGCGGCGCCTACGAAAAGGCGGCTGAGCTGCTGAGGCTGTGGGAGCAGATCGCCGAGGCGGAGCGGCGCGTGCAGCAGGTGGAGCAGGAGCGGCAGAAGGTGTACCAGGCGCAGCAGCAGATCCAGGGGAACATGGGGGCGCTGGGCGCCACCGGCAAGGAAGGCGAGCTGCGGGCGCGCTACGTGGAAGAGCTGGAAGCGTCGCAGAACCGGCTGCGGACGCTGGCAGAGGAAGAGGCGGGGGTCAAGCAAGAGATCGAGCGGCTGAAGGCAGAGGTGCAGGCCAAGCTGAAGTAGGGCACATTGCGACACCCCGTGTACCGGGACCCTTTTTTTTGGAATCAAGCCCCGGTACATGGGAGGTTAGGGCTGTCGCAAAGTCAAGACTTCCGATGTTTCCGAATGGTTGCGGGTCCGCCTTTTGCCAGGTTCTTACTTGTTGTAAGAGTCGCCACCCCGGAACGAAACATCGGAAGTCTTGTAGAGCGGGGAGATCATGGATCCAGGTGGTGTGGCCGCGCCAGGTCGCCCGGGGAGAGCGAGGGTTGTGCGCTGGGGTGCGCCGGTGCTCGCCGGGCTGCTGGTCGTGGCCTGGGTGCTGAGCGTGAGCCGGGCGGGCAGACGCGTTGAGGGCTGCGGTGACTGCCGGGCCGAGGCAGCAGCGGCGCCGGGGCGAGACGGTCTAGGCGTGCTGTCGATCAACGTGCTGCATGGCTTCCCGCGCTTCGAGGACCTGCGCGAGCGGCTCGACCTGGTGGCGGCCGAGATCGTGCGCCAGGACGCGGACATTGTGCTGCTGCAAGAGGTACCGTGGACACCGGGCCTGGGGAACGCAGCCGAGTACCTGGCGGGGCGGACGGGGCTGAATTACCTCTACCTGCGCGCCAACGGCAACCGGCGGGCGATCCTCTTTGAAGAGGGCGAGGCGATCCTGAGTCGCTACCCGCTGCGCGACCCGGCCCTGGTGGAGCTGGAACCGCAGGCAGGCTTCTTTGAGCACCGTGTCGTGCTCGGTGCCACCGCGGTGACTCCCTCGGGCGACGTGCGCGTGTTTGTCACTCATCTCAGCCACGGCCAGCCAGAGATCAACCGGCGGCAGGCGGCGGCGCTGCAGGCCTTTGTCGAATCTGCGGGCCGTGGGCCGGCGATGGTGGCAGGCGACTTGAATGCAACAGAAGACTCACCCCAGATCCAGGCACTGGCGCGCGACTGGATCGATGTGTACCGCAGCGCCAATCCGGGCGACGCGGGTGCGACCTGCTGTGTCGACGACCTGGCGGCCGAGCGCACGGCGCTGAGGAAGCGGATCGACTACCTGTTCCTGGTGCCCGACGGGGAGGAGCCGATGAGGGTGGAATCGAGCCGTGTGGTGTTGGACGAGCCGGTGTGGATGGGCGACCGGTGGCTGTGGGCATCGGATCACGCGGGGGTGGTGGCGGTGGTTACGCACAAAGACAGAGAGTAGGCACCGAAATACACGCGCAGAAGAGCGGAGGAGTGGGGTGAAGGGAGACAGGTTTCTGATCGCCATCGTCGTGGGCGTGGTGCTGCTGGTGGTGGTCGTGGTGGTGGTCGTGCTGCTGGGGGCGGGCGAGGCCGCGTACCGGGCAGGCGACACGGCCGAGGACGTGACCTATAACTATTTGCTGGCGCTGCACAAGGAGGAGTATGCGCGCGCCTACGGCTACCTGTCGCCCGACCTGCCCGGCTATCCGGAGACGGCGGACGATTTCCGCCGCGACGTGAGAGGGAACCGGTGGAGTTTCGACCTGGGCGAGGAGGTCTCGCTGGCGGTGGAGGGGATGGACGCGACAGGCGACAGCGCGGTGGTGATGGTGCGGCGCACCCACTTTTCAGGGGGTGGGCTGTTCGACAGCGGGCAGTACAGCTACACGTTCGACGTGACGCTGGGCCGCCACGACGGCGCCTGGAAGATCGAGGGCGCCGATCGCTATTGGGCGAGCTGCTGGGACCAGTCGAACGGCTGCCGGTAGGAGGAGAGGATGGACGCAGTGCGCAGGGCCTACATCTACCTGGCCTGCCTGGCGAGCCTGCAAGCGGTGGCGTGGGCGGTGATCGGGCTGCTGCGCGACCTGATTGCCCCCGACAGATTCAGGTCGCTGGAGACGACGGCGTTCGAGCTGGCGGTGGTGGTGGTCGGGCTGCCGATTTTCGTGGCCCACTGGCTGTGGGCGCAGCGGCTGGCGGCGCGGGAGACCGAGGAGCGCGAGGCGGTGCTGCGCCGGCTCTACCTGTACGGCGCCATGGCGACCTTTCTCGGCCCCTTCCTGGCGAACGCCTTCGAGCTGGTCGGGACGCTGATGCGCATGGCGCTGGGGCTGGCGGCGCGCTTTTCCCTGTCGGGGCTGGCACCGGCCACTACGATCGTGCACAACCTGGCGGCGATGGTGGTGATGGCGGTGCTATGGGCCTACCACCGGCACGTGGCTGCCGTCGACGCGGCGGTGGCTCCGGAGGAAGGGGGCGCGGCGACGGTACGGCGGCTGTACGTGTATGGGTTCAGCGCCGCCGGGCTGCTGTCGACCGCCGTGGCCACCGCGAACCTGGTGGGCTGGCTCCTGTTCCAGGTCGGGGGCAGAGCGATCTCGGCGCCCGGCGGCGGCCTGGCCGAAGAGCTGGCCCGAATGGCGGTAGGGCTGCCCACCTGGCTCCTCTTCTGGACATGGGCGCAGCACTCGTTCGGCAGGGCCGGCGCGGGGGAGCGGGCCTCGGCGGTGCGCAAGCTCTACCTCTACCTGGCGCTGTCTGCGAGTGTGATGGCGACGGTGGTGACACTGACGATGGTGCTGGCGGCAGGGTTGAGGCGCCTGTTCGGCGCGCAGGGGGCGGGCGGCAGAGACGTGCGCGAGGCGCTGGCGATCCTGGTCGTGGCAGGCCTGGTGTGGGCCTACCACGCGCGCGTGGTGCAGAAGGATGCAACGCTGCAGGCGGCGGGCGAGGCGCGCGCGGCGGCCTGGATCCCGCGGTTGTACCGCTACCTGGTCGCAGCGATCGGGCTGGGCGCGCTGCTGGTGGGGCTAGGGGGCGAGGCGAGCCTCTTGATCCGGATGGCGGCGGGGGCAGACTTGGTGCAGGGTGCCGCCGAGGAAGCGGCGACGTTTACGGCCATGATCCTGGCCGGGCTGCCGGTGTGGCTCGCGCCGTGGCGCCGGCTGCAGATGGCCGCGCTGGCGCCGGGCGTCGAGGGGGACGAGGAGAGCCGTTCTATCGTGCGCAAGGTGTACCTGTACGGCTACCTGTTCGTGGCGACGGCGACGCTGTTGGGCAGCGGGGTGTACGTGGTGGGGCGGCTGATCGGCCTGGCGCTGGGGGCCAGGCAGGACGGCAACCTATTGGCAGACGTGGCCCAGGCGCTAGCCTACAGCGCGATCGCGGCGGGCGTGTGGCTGTATCATGGCTGGGTGCTGCGCGCGGACGCCCGGCGGCTAGCCGCGGTAGAAGCGCGGTGGCTGGCCTCGTTTCGGCTGGTGGTGGTGGACACGGGCGACGGCGGGCTGGCGCACGTGGTGCAGGCCGAGGTGGAACGGCGGCTGCCGGGACTCGAGGTGCAGTGGGTGGCGTTGGCGCCCGATGCGGTTGGGCCAGGTGAAGGGCCGGCAGGCGTGGAGTTGATCGCGGCGGCCGACCTGATCGCCGGCCCGTGGACCATGACGCTGCCGGAAGCCGCCGGCAGCACCGAGCTGGCACAGGCCATTGTCGCGAGCCGGGCGCCCAAGCTGCTGCTGCCGGCTGAGCGGGCGGGGTGGCACGGGCCGGGCGCGCGCGAGGCGGACGCGCGCGACGCGGTGAGGCAGGTGGTGCGCGCGGTCAAGCAGGCGGCGGCCGGGGAAGAGATCGACGTGGACCGCGGGCTGAGCGCCGGCGCGATCGTGGCGATCGTGGTGGGCGTGGTGGTGGTGCTGCTGGGGCTGACGGTGCCGCTGGTGGCGCTGCTGGCACTGGCAGGGATGGACTAGCGGATCTGGCTGGCGTGGCAGCGAACTCTTTGACTCTGTGACGATTTGGGGGGTGGGGTGGAGCGTGAAAAATCGGAAACAGTTATCGGTACATCGGGAGATGTTTGGTTTGTAAGGTGCCGGCGCAGGGTGGTGCGCTGATTCCAGTATAGCATATTTTGGGGGTTAGTTGAGTGGTTGACGTCAGTTATTGAGTTAAATTTTCGTGCGTGTAGGTGGGGCGGGTGACGGTGACATGGTAGACAAGTGGTCAAGCTTGTAGATGACGCAATCCTGGTGGGCCAGCGCGACAGGTTGACGGCATCGTGACGGCGGTGTGGAAGGAGTAGAACGCGGATCACTCGAATGAACGGATGCGCGAACCTGCAGTATAATACA
>DATHUZ010000510.1:0-5120 GCA_035461725.1 Anaerolineae bacterium | reverse complement strand
CCTCGCCCATGATCGACGCGCGCTCGGCGTCGATGGCCGCCAGGCGGATCGTCAGGCGGCGATCCTGCTCGGCGAGCTCTAGGCGCGCCAGCACCGCTTCATCGCGCGCCGCCACCGTATCCCTGTGCGCTTCCTGGATCTCGCCCAGCAGCGTTTCGGCTTCCAGTTCTTCGGGCGAAACGAGCGCACGGGCGGCGTGGCCGATCACGGTCGGGAGCCCCAGGCGCTCGGCGATGGCAAAGGCGTTGCTCCTGCCCGGCAGGCCGATCTGCATGCGGTAGGTGGGCGACAGCGTCTGCACGTCGAACTCGACGCTGGCGTTCTCGACGCCTGGGGTCGTCTGGGCATACATCTTGAGCTCGGAATAGTGAGTGGCGACCAGGGTGGTCACCTGCCGCCCGAGGAGGTGCGTCAGAATGGCGCGTGCCAGCGCCGAGCCCTCGACCGGGTCGGTGCCCGCCCCCAGCTCGTCGAGCAGCACCAGGGAACGTTCGTTCACGTCTTGGAGGATGGTGATGATGTTGGTCAGGTGGGACGAAAAGGTGGATAATGATTGCTCGATCGACTGCTCGTCGCCAATGTCGGCGTACAGCCCCTCGAACACCGACAGCTCCGAGCCGTCGGACACGGGCAGGTGCATGCCTGCCTGGGCCATGGCGGCCATCAAGCCCACCGTCTTGAGCGACACGGTCTTGCCGCCCGTGTTCGGCCCGGTGATCACCAGGGCGCGGACGCCCTCGCGCAGGTAGACGTCGATCGGCACCACCAGGTCGGGGTCGAGCAGGGGGTGTCGTGCCTGTCGCAGGTCGAGCGTGGCCGTGTCGTAGCGCGACTTGTAGGGCACCATGATCGGGGCCGCCGCATCCAGCTCGTTCGCATAGCGCCCGCGCGCCACGATCATGTCGAGCTCGGCCAGCGCCTCGACCGTCCAGATCAGCTCGTCGGCGTTGTCGGCCACCTGGGCCGACAGGTCGGCCAGGATGCGCTCTACTTCCTTCTGCTCCTCGATCTGCAGCTCGCGCCAGCGATTGCCCAGGTCGACCACGGAGAGCGGCTCAATAAAGATGGTGGCCCCGCTGGCAGAGGTGTCGTGCACGATGCCGGGAATGCGGCCCTTGAACTCGGCCTTGATCGGTATGACGTAACGGCCGCTGCGCTGGGTGACGAGCGCTTCTTGCAGAAACGTGCCATAGCGCGAGCTGGCGACGATGTTGTTCAGCCTGTCGAGCAGGCGATCGTGGGCAGTACGCATCTCGCGGCGGATGCGCGCCAGCGCCGGGCTGGCGTCGTCCACCACCTCACCCTGGTCGCTGATGCTGCTGTCGATCTCGGCGGCCAGGCGCGTGCATGGTTCGATCCGCCCGGCGATATCGGCGAGCAGTGGAACCTGCTCCCGCGGACGCTCGAGCGCACGCTGCACGCGACCACCGGCGCGCAGGGTGCCGCGGATGTCGAGCAGATCGGTGGGCTGCAGCACAGCGCCGCGCCGGGCGTTCGATGCCAGACTCCGCACGTCGTGTGCTCCACCCAGCGGCAAGCCGCCTGCCGTGTCGAGCAGGAACCTCGCCTCGGCCGTTTCGCGTTGGCTCTGCTCCACCTCGACATAGATGGGCGAGGGGCGCAGCGCCAGGGCGAGCACGCGTCCCGCGGAAAAGGTCGTGTGCTGTGCCAGGCGCTGTAGGACCTGTGGAAATTCGAGGGTTCTGAGATGTTTTTCTTCCATTACAACCTGGTGGTAAAAATCTCGGGTGGCAGTCCCCTGGGCATCCATGGCCGCAGGGTGGCGAGGACGACGGGCACAAAGCGGTAGAACATCGAGACCATGGTCGACCTTCGGAAGAAGAGGATCAGGCCGCTCGGCGTCTCTCCAGCCTGAATCGAGGCGTTCAGGAAAAAGCCAAGGACGAGGATGGCAAAGCCGATCCAGAAGGATGTCAGGACAAACCCGACGATCAGCCCGCCGAGCTGATCGATCTGCCTGACGCCCGGCAGCTCTGTCTCTTTGTAGGTGCGGCTCAGGATAAAATTGATGATGGCGGAGGCTAGGATCAGGATAAAGAGAAACGCGGCGCCCAGGCTGATCTGGCGCGGCAGGAGAAACGCGTAATAGATCCAGTTGCCCAACCCGACGTGAAAGGTGAGGGCCAGCACGGCGGCGATATAGAGGACCAGCAGGCTGAGCACCATGCGCACCAGCCCGCGCACGAACCCGTACACAAGGCCTGCCGCAAGGGCGAGGATGATCACCACGTCGAAGGGGTTGATTCCAAAATCGCCCATGATCTACTCCCCCGGGGAATCGCACCCTGCCCGCCTGGCCGAACAACCGCCCGGTGGCAGGCTCATTCCCCGCGCTCGCCCTTTGTCTCTGCCATCTCTGCTGCCCGTCGCGACCGTGTCTGGAGCACACGCTCGATGCGCGCGATCAGCTCGCGGCGGGGCAGCTTGGATTTCACGATAAAGTCGTCGAGATCGGTGCGGGCGAGCCACATGATCTGGTCAAAGGGAGAGTCGAGGGCGGTGAGGGCAATCACCGGGATGTCGCGAATGCGCTCGTCCTTTTTCTTTTCCAGCAGCACGTCGGCACCGTCCATGCCGGGCATCATGAGATCGAGCAGGATCAGGTCTGGCCTCTCGTTGCGCATCATCTCCAGCCCCTCTGCCCCGCCTTCGGCGCCGATCACCTGGTAGCCCGCCTTGCCCAGGATCAGCTTGACGTAATCGATCATGTCAGGGTCGTCTTCAATGCAGAGGATCGTCGGTTCGGTCATGGTTTGTTCCTGCTGCGGGGGGTGCCGGGCCTTCCTTTTTCGCTCAGCGCACGCGCCACCGCTTCCAGCAGCTCCTTGCGCTTGAAAGGCTTGGTGACATACTCCCTGATCTCGGTGTGGCGCTTCCACATGATCTGGTCAAAGGGGGAGGCGAGGGCTGTGACGGCGATGACGGGGATCGCTTTGATCGCCGGGTCCTTCTTTTTGCGAAGAAGGACTTCGGCGCCGTCGACGTTGGGCAGCATCAGATCGAGGAGCACCAGGTCGGGCAGTTCGCGGCGCATCACTTCCAGGCCCTCGATGCCATCGTGCGCACCGAGAAAGCGATAGCCGGCCGTCTCCAGGATCAAGCGCAGCAGGTCGATCATCCCTGCCTCGTCTTCGATGCACAAGATCAATTTCGGTGATTCTTCAGCCACTTGTTCGTCTCCGATGCTGTCCTGACCATTCAACACTGTAGCTCATTCTAACAGAATCGGGCGTGAAAGTCAAACAGGCCTGCCTGCCGCTCGCTAACTGGCTCGCATTGGAGGCCCGAGCTTGCTCGGGGTAGGTGCGCACCGGGCAAAAGCCTCCCCGAGCAAGCGGCTTGCTATGCAAGCTTGGCCTCCATAACCATACGCTCAAAAGGGCAGCTTCCACGAACCTGAAATACACCCTCGCTAACGATGCGGCGGCGCGGGCCACAGCCAGGGCCAGGCGGCGACGCGCGCGCCGGCCACGGTCTCGCGCAGGCGCTCGATCTCGGCCAGGTTGCCCCCCTCGTCGCCGCGCAGGCGCAGGTGTGCCTTGGTGAAGGCCAGCTCGGTGGCGCTCTGAAAATAGTGGGCGACGAGGCGCACGGCGCTGCGCCCACCACCGCGCCAGGCATGGAGCCGCACCCGCTGCCGGGCGGGCGCCGAGCGCAGCAGGCGCAGTTCCTGGGCCGTGATCGCACCGCGCTTCACCTCTTCGATCAGGCCCCGCTCGATCCAGCGGCTCTCCCGTTGCCACGTGAGGTAGGCGACGCTGAGGAGTAAAAAGAGCCCACCCCAGTGCACCAGCAGGCTGACCCCGAGCGACAGGCAGAGCGTCTGCGCGACCAGTGTCGCCCCCGTATTGTGCACCCCGTGCAGCACCACCGCCAGCAGCCAGCCGGCAGGCGGCACCAGCAGGCGGGTGCCCCGGCCCGGCGCCAGCCGCGCGTAACCGAGCGCCGCCCCCGTGATCCCGGTCCAGAACGCGTGGTTGAAGCCAAACACCACCGTGCGCATAAAAATGTTTGTTAGGCCGGCGTTGATCCCCTCTTCGAGCAGGATGGGCAAAAAGTAGGCGAACACGTTCTCGGTGAGGGCAAAGCCAAAGCCGATCATGGCCCCATAGACGATGCCGTCCAGGACGTTGTCGAACTCGCGCCGCAAAAAGAGGAAGAGTGCGGCGAGCGCGATCCCCTTGGCGCTCTCTTCCACCAGTGGGGCGCTGATGCTCGCCGTGGCCAGCGTGCTCAGCAGACCGTCGCCGGCGACGGCCACGATGCCGGCGTCGACGATCACCTCGACGATGACCGACACGAGGGCCGCCGGAACCGCGCCCCAGGCAAAGGCGAGCGCCAGGAGCCACACCGGCTCTTTTTCGTAACGGTCGAGCCACCAGATGAACGACACGTACACCACGGTGGGCACCAGGCCACCCAGGGCGGCGATCAGCAATTCCATCCGTTCGCTCTCTATCTCCGCCCTAGACGCGCACCAGTGCGTAAAAGACGGGCATAAAGACCAGCCGGGTGCCGGCCTCGATGGCGGCGCGGCTCGAGACGCGCGCCTGTTCGATCTCGGATGCGGGCACCTGGCCCGCCAACGTCTGCTCCCACAGCGACCACTCGTCGTCATCCTCCGCGCGCAGTTGGGCCAGATCCCACACGCCGGCCATCACGCCCACATCGGCCTCGCGCACCGCGGGCAGCGCAAAGAGCGCGCGCAGCCGGCGCCCGATGCGTGGATCCGCGCCCTCGGCACGCAGCGCCTGGATTTGCCACTCGCGCAGCGGGAGGTCGGGATAGTCGATCCGCCCGCCATAGTCGGGCTCGGCGGCGACGACCACCGCACCCCCTGGCCGGGTGACCCGCACCATCTCGGCGGTGCAGCGCGCCGGGTCCCGGCACCAGAGCAGCAAAAAGTGGCAGGTGACCACGTCAAAGTGGGCGTCGGGAAAGGGCAGGTCGTGAGCATCCGCCTCGTGGTAGCCGGCCTGTGGGTATTGTTGGCGGGCGTAGGCGACCATTTCCGGGTCGAGGTCGACGCCGGACACCTGCCCGCGCGTGCGCCCGGTCAGCTCGGCCGTGATCTCGCCCGTGCCGCTGCCCACGTCGAG
>DATHUZ010000509.1:0-7043 GCA_035461725.1 Anaerolineae bacterium | reverse complement strand
ACCCTAGGTGCATGTAGTACTGCAGAATCAGCGCGGCCTTGACCAGGGCGATGAGAAACAAAAAGATCACCGACCCGGTCCAGACGGCGATCCCGAACTCGACGAGGGTGAGCACGGCGAGACCGATAAAGACGATCAGGCCCCGGCCGTAGGCGGCCCGGCGCCCGGCGACGAGCGCCTCGTCTACCTCCTCAGCCGGCACGTCCTTCGCAGCCGGTGCGCGCTTTTTCGGCGCGAGCGGGCTGATCCATTTGAGGCCGAAGGCCAGCGGGACTGCCAGCGCAACGGCCAGCAGCAGCAGGCCGGCAGTGATGCCCAGTAGAAGCAGCAGCTCCATCGTGTCTCTCCTCTCTCACTCGCCGGCGGCAGCCGCGTCGACCACCACGTACCTGGAGCCGGGAAGGCCATAGTCGTACGGGTCACCCACCACCTGGATGGGGTGGCCATAGTTGTAATCGGGCGTCGGCGACGGAATCTGCCACTCGGGCGAGCGCGAACCCCACGGGTTGCGCTCGGCCACGCGGCCGCGCCAGGCACTCCAGATCAGGTTGACGATCATGATGCCGACGGACAGGGCGATCACCCAGGTGGCGATCGTAATGGCGGTCTGCCACGCATCGAGGTTGAGGGCGGGATCCCAGTCGACGATGCGCCGCCGCATGCCGAGCAGGCCGACGCGGATCTGGCCCAGGGTCTGCACCCAGAAGGCAGGGGTCATCAGGGCAAAGTGAATCCGCCCCAGGCGCTCGTTGTACATCCGCCCCGTCACCTTGGGGAACCAGTAGTAGAGGGCGGCAAAGAACGGAAAGATGAACCCCCCAAAGAGGGTGGCGTGAAAGTGGCCGACGACCCAGTAGGTGTCGTGCACAAAGAGGTCGACGGTGACGATGCCATTGGGTGGGCCGCTCAACCCGCCGATCAGGAACACGGACAGGGCCCCGAGCACAAAGAGCATCGGCGTGGGAAAGACGAGCTTGCCGCCCCAGATGGTGGCCACCCAGCTAAAGAACTTGACGCCGGTGGGCACGGCGACGAGGAGCGTGCTGAACATGAAGGGGATGCGCAGCCACTCGGGCATGCCAGAGGTGAACATGTGGTGCGCCCAGACCAGGCCGCCAAAGATGGCGATGGCGATGCTCGACAGGGCGACCCACTTGTAGCCAAAGAGGGGCTTGCGCGCGAACACGGGCAGCAGCTCGCTGATGATGCCCAACCCGGGCAGCACAAAGACATAGACGGCCGGGTGGGAGTAGAACCAGAAGAGGTGCTGGAAGAGGAGCGGCTGGCCGCCCTGGGCTGGGTCGAAAAAGCCCATGCCGAGGACGCGCTGCATGACGACCATGAGAAAGGCGAGCGAGATGAGCTGCGTGGCGGTCAGGCTGATGATGCTGGCGGCGAGGATGCCCCACGCCATGATCGGCATACGAAAGGCGGTCATGCCGGGCGCGCGCAGGCCGACGATGGTGGCGACCAGGTTGAGGGCGCCGAGGATGGACGACAGGCCGTAGAAAAAGACCGACACAAAGTAGAGCTGCATGCCGAGCGGTGCCAGCGCGCTCAGCGGCGGATAGGCAGTCCAGCCTGTGTCCCAGCCACCGAGGAGCATGCTCGCCCAGAAGACAAAGCCTGTGGGGACGTTGATCCAGAAAGCAAAGGCGTTGAGCCGGGGGAAGGCCATGTCGCGCGCGCCCAAGAGGAGCGGCAGCAGGTAATTGGAAAAGCCGGCGATGCCGATCAGGGTGGCGGCGAGCATGCCCCAGCCGTGGATGCCGATCATGGTGTTGTAGACCATCGGGTCGAGAAAGTCGGGGCCGGCGGCCGCCAGCTCCAACCGAAAGATGCTGGCCGTGGTGCCACTGACTATGATCAGTATAATCGACAGAACCGAATATTGGATGCCGATCACCTTGTGGTCATAGTCGACGCCAAAGTAGCGAGTCCAGGCCGGCCTGTCAGGCGGTGGGCCATGGCGCAGGGGCACTTCCTTGCCCCTGGCCCACTGCACCCAATCATTGAATGCTCCGATGGCAATCAAGAAGCCGATCACGCCCGAGATGCCGCCGACGACGACGATGGCCTCGTCACCCGCCCACGGATCGAGGCCCATGAGCAGACGAGTAACGACGACCAGGCCGATGCCGAGCGCGGTGGCGACGATCTGGCCGGCGATGCCACGGATAATGCCCAGGGATAGGATCTTCATTCAAGCCTCCACTATTCTTCACCCAAGCTCTTGATGTACTCGACGAGCGCCTGGATATCCTCTTCCGGCAGCGAGCCGTAGGTCTGCGGCATCACATTCGGAAAGCCCTGGACGATCTGGGCCGCCGGATCAACGATCGCGGTGTGGAGGTATTCGTCATCGGCGGTGACCGTCGAACCATCGTCCAGGGGCCGCTCGCTGCCATAGAGGCCGAGCCATGTGGGGCCCACAAGGGTGGTGCCGTCGATCGAGTGACAAGAGAGGCAGCCATTTTCGTTGCTGAGCAACGCGCCACGTTCTGCCGGTGTGGTCTCTGTCTCGGGCACGGCGACCGCCTCGCCCTCGAGCCACGCCTCGAAATCTTGCTGCTCGACAACAACGACCGGCGCGTACATGGCGGCGTGGGCATAGCCGCACAGCTCGGCGCAACGCACGCGATAGTCGCCGACCTCGGTGGGGGTGATACGCAACTCGGTGAACATGCCCGGCACCGCGTCCTGTTTGATCCGAAACTCTGGGATCCAGAAGGAGTGGATCACGTCCTGTGAGGTGAGGACGAAGCGCGTCTGGCGATCGACGGGCAGGTAAAGCTGGTTGGAGGTGACGCCCGCGTCGGGGTACTCGAAGCGCCAGCCGAACTGGAAGCCGAGCACCCGCACCTCGAGCTCGTCGGGCTCGGCCGCGGTGATCTCTTCGAGGTGCATGGCGCCCCACACACCGAACGCCATGACGACGAGAAAGGGGACGACGGTCCAGGTTATCTCTAGCCCGGTATGGCCCGTCACGTGTGGCCCGTCGGTCGTATCTCCCGGCTTGCGCCGAAAGACGACGATGCTGTAGAGCATGAGCACGACGATCAGCGAAAAGACAAACGAGATCACCAAGATCATGGCGTAGAACATCTCGTCGACGTAGGTAGACTCGGCGCTCGCAGCCTCGGGCACCAACTGGGCGCCGCGCAGGACAAGGAACACGAGCACGGTTGCTACGATCACCAGAACGGTTACAGTTACGATATGTTTCACACCTTCCCTCCTTGAGCGCGTGGGAAAGAGCCGGCAAACTGTGGCACCTACAGACCATCCTCTGCAGACCGGCAAGAGGAAGGCGCCGGCCGCAGTGCAGGCAAAAGTATTCTACCACAGCTTTGATCTGAAGGCAACCGGCAGGAAGTCCAAGTCAGCAGTCCGGAGATCCAAATCCGCGCCCGCTTCCCCAACTCAATTCTAACCCAGACCACCCGAACTCAAAGGCTGCGCAAACAGACTCCATCTGCTGCACGGGCGTCCCATCGGATATAATAAAGCCGATGTCGAGACGCAAGCGTTTCGACAGAGGACTGTTCTGGCGCCCGATGCGCCAGGCACACACGTTAGAAGGGAGAAACAGATGAACAGGAGCCAAACATCCACTGTCGTCAAGGTGGTCGCCCTGCTTCTCGCCGGGATGTTTTTTGTCACCGGGTGCAGCCTGATCGACACTGCGGCGGGCGAAAGGGAACGGGAAAACCAGGCCATTACGAGCGGCGCCGAGTTCGGGGACATTGTGATGGCTGAGGGCGTGGGCTCGGGCAACCGCCCCGTGAACGTGACCAACGATTTTAGCTCATCCCAGGACTTTGTCTACGTGGTCCTGGAAGCCGATTATATCGAGTCGGGCACGACCATGTTCGCGCGCTGGTTCTACGAAGGAGAACCCTTCGAGGACAGCCCGATGCTGACGGCAGACAGGGACTACCAGGACACCTACGTCGAGTTCCACCTGGAGAACCTGCAGGGCCGCATGCAAGAGGGTGACTATAGCGTGCAGATCTTTGTCAACGGCAACCCGGTAGCGGAAGAGGATTTCAACGTCGACTGACCGTCGGCGAACAGAAGGAGTGTGAGACGTGCCTATTATCTTGATCGTGTTGTTCGTAGCGTTTCTGATCGGTATGTGGCTGATGCGCCGGAACCAGGTGGCGCCGCCCGGCACCTATGATAGTGAGGACTATCGGAGCGGCGGCAGCATCGGCGGGGGCCGGCGCACCTATGACAGCCCCGAGTACCGCTCGGGCGGCAGCATCGGAGGACAGGGACGCCGCACCTACGATGACCCTGAATACCGCTCGGGCGGCAGCATCGGCGGCGGCCCGAGCGTGCGCGGTACGGCCTCGCCCACCCGCGAGCGGCGGCAGGCGACCCGCCCCGTTTACGACGACGACGAATTTGAAAGTGGAGGAAGCATCGGCGGATAACGTCGAGTGCTGAATCAGGAAACCACACCGGCCCGGACACCCCCCGTCCGGGCCGGTTTTTTTACGCGAGAACGCGGATTGCTCGAATGAGCGGATTAAGAGCGTGCGCGGGTCCGAGTCTACGAACCCCCTAATTCCAAATATCCTGCCTTTCCGCCTCCCACATTTCGTCGAACATGGCCTGGATCTCGGCGGGGGAAAGGACGGCGGCGGTGAGGGGATCGAGCATGAGGGCGTGGAGGGCGGCCTGCCTGTCACGGTTCAGCACCGACTCGACCATCAGCTCGTGGACGTAGAGATGCGCGGCGTCGAGGGCGGCGAGCTGCGGCGGCAACGGGCCAAAGTGCGTGGGGTGGAGGCCGGTGCCGTCGACCAGGATCGGGACCTCAACACAGCCGCCGGTGGGCAGATTGTCGATCAGGCCGCTGTTCAGCACGTTGCCGTGGATGACGGCGGGCCGGCCGGTCTCGATCGCCTCGACGATGTCGGCGGCGTACTCGCTGCTGCGGTGGAGGACGATCTCGCTTCGCCCTTCGAGCTGGGCGCGCACCGTCTCTTCGGCCTCGCGGCGCCAGCGGGGCCAATTGCGGGCGTAAAAGCCGCTCTCGCCGCGATAGCCCTGGCGGGTATAACGCGCCAGCAGGTCGGGCCGCTTGCGAAAGTAGGGCACGTACTCGGAAAAGTGCCCGCTCGACTCGGTGACGAACGCGCCAAAGTGGAGCATCATCTCAAAGCGCACGGGATCGCACTCGTAGACCTCGGGATCACGCGTCGCCTGGCGCAGCCGCGGGTAGAGGTCCTCACCCCGGTGCGTCAGCTCGGTGAACCAGGCCAGATGGTTGATGCCGGCGACCCGGAAGCGCAGCTCCTCGAGCGGCACGTCGACATAGGCGGCAATGTCGCGCGACGTGCCCTGCACCGAGTGGCAGAGGCCGACGAGCGCAAGATCCGTGGCGCGCAGGGCAAGGAGGGTGAGCGCCGACATGGGGTTGGTATAGTTCATCACGACGGCACCGGGGCAGAGGCGCTCGACATCGCGCACGATGTCGAGCCACGCGGGGCCGGTGCGCACCATCTTAAAGATGCCGCCAGGACCGATGGTGTCGCCGATGCACTGGTCGACGCCATACTTGAGCGGGATCTCGTAATCGGGGTCGACGTTACGCAGACCGGCGACCTCGATCATGTTGAGCACGTAATCGCAGCCGGGCAGGGCGCGCGCCCGGTCGGCCGTCGCCTCTACACTCCAGCCGCCACCCGCCGCCTCGACGAGCTTTTCGCCGATGGCGTGGGCCAGCTCCAGCCGCTCCGGGTCAATGTCCACCAGCACAAAGGTCCCACTCAACCCCTCGACGCAGAGCAGGTCGGTCATGAGCTGGCGGGCAAAGACGGTGCTGCCGGCGCCGAGGATGGCGACCTGGACCGGGCGGATATTGGATATTGGATATTGGGGATTAGGCACGGGTTGAACCTCCTGTGAATCGTTTGTCACTTGCTGCTTGCTGCTCGCTGCTTGCCGCTGGCCGAGCGAGTCGGTGACGTGAAAGGAGAGAGGGCCGAATTCCCGGGTGTCAAAGGTGAGGTCGAGGCGGTGCTTGCCGGGCGGGAGCGGTTTACCGGCGACGTGAACGGTGACCGAGACGTTGGCAGGGAGCGACAGGGGTGTGCCGGGCGAGGTATCGCTCGCCGGGCGCCTGGTGCCGCCGGAGGTCTCGATCTCGACCTGGGCGGGGGGCACGTCGACGCCGTCGACGGCCAGGCGCCGGAAGGCGGTGACGGTGCCGGCGCCGAGGTGGTTGGCCAGGTCGAATGCCCAGCCGCCGGCGCTGTTGCGCAGGCTGCTCTTGACGTATAGCTGTTTCAACAGCACGTTCGGGATGACGGCCATCTTGGTCTCCTGTGCGATTGTATGACGGGTGCATGATAGCCGTGAGGGTGGAATCCGTCAAGATGGCGTGGGAGCACGGCTGAAGCCGTCACTACGAACGGGGGACGAGTGGGGAAAGAGAAATGGGCCACCAGGGGATACCTGGTGGCCCATCCTTGCTTATGATCGGTGTATGGTTACGGTAGGTAACCCTTCATGACGACGGGTAGGAAGACACGCCACATCGTCACAGGCGCCTCTGCCACGGTAACGGTATCGGTGATAACTGCGGACCCCGTCCCATCGCAGTTGGTGGCCGTCAGCGTCACCACATAGTCCCCAGCCATCGTATAGGCGTGGGTAGCGGTGATGCCGGCGCCGGTGGTGCCGTCGCCAAAGTCCCAGGCGAAGGTGATGGGCGGTGTGCCCATGGCCGTAGCCGTGAACAGGATCTCGTCATTCACGGCGGGCATGGCCGGCAGCCACGAGAAGTCGAGGCCCGACACCGGGTCGCAGACGGTGACCTCACCGGTCCAGGTGTCCTCGCCGCAGTCGTTGCTGACGATCAGGGTCACCGTGTAGTCGCCGCCCGCCTCGTAGACGTGGACCGGGTCCTCGACGTCGGAGGTGTTCCCGTCGCCAAAGTCCCAGGCGAAGGCAATCGGTGCCGTGCCAGAGACGGTGGCGTCAAAGGTCACTTCCAGCCCGTCGACGACATAGGTCACGCCGGCGATCGC
>DATHUZ010000508.1:0-2571 GCA_035461725.1 Anaerolineae bacterium | reverse complement strand
CATCATCGTCGGCTCGAACCCGCCTCCCGGTTGGGTCCAGGCGCCAGCAAAGTAGAGCCCGTCGAGCGGCCCCTTGTAGCCCATCCGCCACACCATGTTGTCGCGCGGCGGCTGGCTAAAGCCATAGATACTGCCGCCCATCGTGCCGGCGTAGCGCATGTTGGTCAGCGGCGTCGACACCTCGACCACTTCCGTGTAGTGGCGCAGGCCGGGCGCGATACGCTCGGCGAGGTTGATCATGGCGTCGGCGATCCGGTTTTTCGTGCCCACGTACTCGGCAGGCGGCACTGCATACCAGGGCTCGCCATAGGCCAGCGCCGTCAGCACGACCATCGACGTGCCAGGGGGTGAGATGTCGGGATAGACGGCGTTGTAGCAGGTGACGGCGATGGCCTGCGGCGGGTCGACGGTCTTTATCCCCTGGTAATGCTGCTCAAAATCATAGCCGGTGTTGACAAAAATCTCGTGCTCGGTCAGGCCCAGCTCCTCGGGCGGGCAGGCCACCCCCATGTAGACGTTGACCGTGGACGCGGCTACCTCGCTCGATTGGAGGTTGGCGAAAAATGCCGGTGGCACCTGGCCGGTGCCGATCAGGTCGCGGCAGGTGGTGATCGGATCGGCGTTGGATACGATCCAATCGGCGCTGATCTCTTGCTCCTCTTCCGTGATCACGCCCGTGATCCGGCCTCCCGCTGTCGTGATGCGCTCCACGCCACAGTTAAAACGCACCTCGCCGCCCAACGCCTCGTAGGTCGAAAGAAAGGCATTGGACAGGGCCTGCGAGCGGCCCCGGGGAAAGGCGGCGCCACGCCGGACGTAGGCCGCCAG
Organism: Anaerolineae bacterium; assembly: GCA_035461725.1. Classification (GTDB taxonomy): domain Bacteria; phylum Chloroflexota; class Anaerolineae; order JAAYZQ01; family JAAYZQ01; genus JAFGIA01. Next base: position 1,743 of record DATHUZ010000508.1, on the reverse strand, counting down.
GGTGCTGGCCATGTACACGAACGAGATTTGCGACGGCGGCAGCCCGACGTAACCCCAATACGCGGACAGGGCGGCGCGCGCAGCCGGATCGTTGACGTCACGATCCAGCACCTGGCCCCAGGTGGTGGGCAGGTAGCGCACCAGGTTGGGGAAGCGGAATGGAACGGTCAGCGGGTGAGTGGTGCGCCGGTCCCGTAAAAAGTGGGCAAACTCACGGCCAAAGTCGAACACGCGCCCCATGAAGCGGTGGATGTCGGCAGCCTCGTGGGGAAAAGCCGCCGCCAACGTCGCCTCGAACGCCTCACGACCCACGGGCAGCGTGATGTCCAGAACCGGCCGTGCACCGGCCACAGGATCCAGAACGACGGCACGATACAGGTTGGGCACGTGCAGAAACTCGACTCTATCGGTGACGCCCAGGTACTCCAGCGCACGATAGACGCCGCCTCGCGACTCGGGCGGGCCGATGCCCGACAGCTCGTGCAGGGCCACCTCGAACTCGTACTGCCCGCCCCCTGCGCGGCTGCGCACAAAGCTCGTCGCGTACCCGCCCGGCACGTTATGCCGCTCCAGCAGCAGCACCCTCAGCCCGCTGTGCGCCATCGTCGTCGCCGCCGCCAATCCCCCTAGCCCTGCGCCGATGACGATGGCGTCGTATTTCTGTGTCATGCACACCGTCCTTTTGCGTGATACGTGATGCGTGATACGTGAGTCACGCATCACGTATCACGCATCACATACTTTTACTCCCTCAGCTCTCGCCGCAGCACCTTGCCAATGATACTCTTCGGCAGGTCGTCCCGGAACTCGACGATCCGCGGCGCGCGGTAATGAGCCATCCGCTCGCGGCAGAACTCGATGATCTCTTCGGCGGTCGCCGATTGGCCCTCTTTGAGCACGACGAAGGCCTTGGGCGTCTCACCCCACTCGGAATGGGGCACACCAATCACCGCCGCTTCCTTGATGGCAGGATGCTCAAAGAGCACCGCCTCGATCTCGGTGGGATAGATGTTATAGCCGCCCGAGATGATCATGTCCTTCTTGCGGTCCGTGATGTGGAAATAGCCTTCCTCGTCCATGAAGCCAATGTCGCCGGAAAAGAACCAGCCGGGCTGGCCGTCGGGGCCGACACGCAGCGCGTTCTCTGTCTCTGTGGGCAGGTTCCAGTAACCCTTCATCACCTGCGGCCCCTTGATAATGATCTCGCCGCTCTCGCCCACGGGGCACTCTTCCGTGCCGGTGAACAGGTCGACGATCCTGACGTCGGTGTCGGGCAGTGGCACGCCGATCGAGTGCGGCTTGGGGCGGTCGATCGGCTCCATCGTGGCGCATGGGCTCGTTTCCGTCAACCCATAGGCCTGCAGCATCTTGCCGCCGGTGACCTCCTGAAACTGGTCCTGCGTCTCGGGTGCCAGGGGCGCCGCAGCGCTCACGGCAAAGCGGAGCGACGTGAGGTCGTATTGCGCGCGGTCGCGAAAATTGAGCAGGCCCACGAACATGGTCGGCACGCCCGGATAGTAGGTGGCGCCGTGAGTCTCGATCGACTTGAGCACGTGCGTCATCTCACGCGGGTTCGGGATCATGACGATCTTGGAGGCGTTGTAAATGGGCACGTTCATGCCGACGGTCAGGCCGTAGCTGTGAAAGTAGGGCATCACGGCGAACATCACGTCCTCCGCCTCGCGGGCCTGGCCCAACAGGCTGAGGGCAAACGTGTTGGAGACAAGGTTAAAGTGGGTGAGC
>DATHUZ010000507.1:0-2821 GCA_035461725.1 Anaerolineae bacterium | reverse complement strand
CCAAGAAGAATCAGCAATACCATCATCTTATTCATCGCGCCCTCCCGCGGGCGTCACTGTGCCAGGCGCGAGCCAACGATGCATGGGTACGCTGTAGCCACAAAATCATTCTGTCACGCCTTCACAACCCGGGCAAATCTGCATCATGCATCGCCGACGCACTGGCGCGTGCTCGTAGCGACCGCCCTCATCCTTGTCGCACAAAAGCTCTCCCCGGTGCGTCCCATCTGTGTACGGCCTGTCAACCCGGTTCAGCGCGCTGCTCAATCCGCTCATTCGAGCCATCCGTGTTCTTATCCCTCGCTACTGCTCCCCTTACGGCCAGCCGCGTGCCACCACCGGCAGAAACAGCCCATGCGGCGCCCAGAAACGCCCATAGATGTGCCGCAGCACCGTCGGATCGCCTTGGGCATCGGCCTCGTAGGCCACCAGGTAGTGGCCGCCGGCCGCGACGACGGCCGGGGCGGCGTGATCCCACCAGGCCGCCGCCGCCACCTGGAAATAGTCATACTGCACCCCGTCCTGGCCCCACCGCGAGGCCCAGATCTCGCTCCCGGTATCGGTCGCCTTTTGCCACACGGCCAGATAGTCGCGCACCGGACCGGGGCGGGCCACCACGCGCGGGGCGGTTTCGTCGTCCAGCGTCTGGCTGACCATGACGACCCCACCGGCCGGGGCGCCGGCCACGTCCAGTTCCTGACCCCGAATGTCCCAATCGCAGCACGGGCCGGGGTAGGCGTGCTCCCACAGGACCAGGTAGCGCCCCTGCTGGTTGGTGGCCACGGCCGGCGCGGCCTGATCTTCCGGGGTAGAGTTGACGACAAAGGCGCCGGGCGGCGAGACGACGGCCGCGTCGCTGCCGCGCAGCCGGGCGCCACAGATGTCCCAGTCGGCGGCTAGGCCCTCGCAGCGCCAGGCGACCAGGTACTCGTCGGCGGCGACGTTGTAGGCCACATCGGGCTGGTGAGGGGTGCCGGCCGTGGCGACGAGGTGCGGCGCGCCGGGCAGGACGGCGCCTTCCGGCGAAACGCGCGCGGCGGCCACGTCGCTGGGCAGGCCGGTGGTCGTGTCGACGGCGCCCCACACCACCAGGTACTCGTCGTGCAGCCCGTTCCAGGCGACCCGCGGCGACCAGAAGCTGCGGTTGGCCCACTGGAAGATCAGGAACGGGGCGCCCATGCTGCTTGCGTCGCCCTCGATGACCCGGCCCCAGATCTCATAGCGTCCATCCTGGTCCGAGTCGTACATGCTGACCAGCAGAAAATCGTCGTCGGCCCGGTTGTAGGCCACGGCCGGCTGCACGCCGCTCAGGGCCCAGAACCAGACCCAATCATTGGGCGCCGGCGACCAGTAGTAGCCATAGACGTCGCCGCCGGCCGCGGAGTGGGCGTGGGTAAAGACGACCTGGGAGCCGCGCAGCGTGTTGTAGGCGGCCGCGGGCCGGAACCAGTCCTCGCCGGCGCCCGTCGAGGCGCGCGAGATCTGGAGCTCGGGGCCGAGGAGCGGGGCGGGGGCCGCGGCACGGCCCGGCTCCGCCCCCATCCCGGCGGCGGGCACGACACCGGCGACCAGCACAACAAACAGAGCCAGTAAGAGAGAATTTCGCACGCGAGCCTCCTTGCCGCTCGCCCCGGGCGAGCCGGCCAGAAACACCCAGACAGCCAGGCGCCGCCCGGCGCGGCGTCCGGTGGATCCAGTATACAACCTGGTGGCTGCGTTGTCAATAAAAGTCCCCACTACCCCTATGATCGCATCTGTAGTTAGTGGCCCGTTCACGGCGCGGAAACCGTGCCCCTACAGACGCAACCAATTGTAGGGGCGGGGTCTCCCCGCTCAGGGCCTGGGTCTCCCCACCCCGTCCCGATGCAAATGCGATTGCTCTACCATCACACCCGGCAAATGACCGCAGAGTCAAAGAGTAGGAGCTGGTCCCAGCTCTACTCACACGCCGACAACCGGCACCGGAGCGACCGCTCAAAGTGCTCGCGCACCGTTAACAGCCCCGGCTCCCCGGCAAACCCCAGCTCGTTGCACGCCTCGACAAATGCCGGTTTGCTGCGATAGTACTCAAGTGTCTCCACATCGAAGCCGAACGAAAACCACTGCTCGGTGCAGTCGCTGCACGTCCAGCTCGAGTTTGTCCTGCCGACGATCGCCACGTCGTTCGCGGCGTACTCGGTGATCCCCCACAGCAAGCAGCTCCCATCACCCGGCCACACGTCCAGGCATCCATCGTCCAGCGTATCAATCGCCGAGATCTGATAGGGGTAGCGAACAGGGATGCGAAAATAGTCGCCGAACCCCCGATCGCAGTCAAAGTTTCCGGAACACCAGCCAAAGGACACAGTGCAGCCGCCAATCAGTAGAACGAACACACCTGCGACCGTGACCGCCGAGGCAATCTCTTTAAACGACGGCTTTTTCTTCCTCGCCAGGAAATACGCCGCAGCGCCAGAGACGATCGAGACGCATGCTGCCACGACGACGAAACACAAGCCCCAAATCAGGTAGCCAAAGTAAAACACTCGTCCGACTCCTCGATCGTCACCGTTTCAAGCTCCATCGTTCACCCCTGCCGTGGCATTGTGCAACCCCCCGGCCTGGAGGCCATAGCAATGTGCATTATACCTCTCCCTGCCCGGCAGCACAAGCTGAGTCCATTCACCTGGTCGCGCCGAGCTGTCGCCGGCGACGCCACGTTTTCGCCACCCGCGCAGCCATCCAATCCGCCAATCCTGCCCATCCGCGTTCTCCAGGCTCTGTTTGATAGTTTGCCACACTGGTGGTACAATGTGCAGGTCAAGCAAGAGGAGGTGAGACG
>DATHUZ010000506.1:0-3203 GCA_035461725.1 Anaerolineae bacterium | reverse complement strand
GCGTAGAACCACTCGTCCTGGTCGTAGTGCAGGTGCCGCGCCGGTCCGCCCCTGGCGTGGAAGGTGTTCTCGAGGACGAGCAGGCCGGTGCTGTCTTGGGGGACGACTTTGAAATCGATGCGGCTGATGCCCAGTCCACGTTGCTCGCCAAAGCGGTCGCCGCCGGCGGCTACGAAAGTGGCGTCGGTCATGCCCGAGGCCGCGCTGTGCGCCTCGCGTCGGGTGGATGGCAGGTGGCTCATGACGTTCACCACGACGCCGTTCGGATCGCGCACAAAGAAGCGGCGCACACCCCACGGCTCGTCGGTCAACGGGTGAACGATCTCGTGGCCGCGTTCTCGCGCCACCGCATGGACGGCGTCGACGTCGGCGACCTCGATCGTCACGCTGGGGTTCACGGGCGCCGTGGCATCCTCGCTCATCAGGGTGAGCTGCACCGGGTGGCTGCCAGGGGCGCCCACCGTCGCGACCCAGCCCAGGTCCATGCCCAGCTCCAGGTCGAACAGGGCGGTGTAAAAGTCGATTGAGCCCTGTACGTCGTCCGCCGCCAGGTCGGGGACAATCCTCTTGACGGCCAGGCCAGGCTTGTTCCCGCTCAGAACGACACCTCCTGCACCGTGTGCCCGGCACCGAGCCCCAGGTCGGGCTGGTTGAGGTTGGACGTGATCGTCGCAAACATTTCCTGGTACTGCGCATCCTGGCACTCTTGCTGCGGGCCGGCGATCGAGTCGTGCAGTGTGCACAGAACCTGGTCGGGAGTGCTGCCATAGAGCGTTTGAGCATAGGATGCGTCTGCGCAGTTTCCGGCGACGTCCCAGAACACCAGCTCGTCGTCGATCACAAAGAGGCGGTTGGTTACGTCGGCACATCCGGCCTCGTTGGCCATGGCCCGGAACGGATCGAGGTCGAACGCGCTGCTCGGCTGATCCACCCCGCAGCCTGCCAGCACGAGCAGGGTGGTCAGAAGCAGGGCGATCAGGATCGTGATGTGACTCCTGGATCGACTGGTTAGGGTCGGCATGATTGGCCTCCTGGTTTCAGAGTTGAACCGCCGCGAGGCAGGGGAGCGGAGGGGCGCGAAGCAGCCTGGCGGCGCATCGAGCGGCCATCGCCCGCGTTGAGGCCATTATAGCGCTTTCCGCCGTGCAAGTCAACTCGTAACGAGAAGAGCGATGCATCCCACCGTGCAGGGCCTATCAGCCCGACTCGCGCATCTCGACCACACCCGGCCAACCACCACAGAGTCAAAGAGTAGGGGCGAGGTCCCCTCGCCCGATTCCCCTCGCCCGATGTCCCTGCAAACAAAGCAGGCACGGCCAGAAGAGGCAGGGCTTACAACGGCCGGGCTCAGCGGGCCAGCCAGCAGGCCACCGTGTGCCCCGGCTCGGGCTCGAACTCGGGCGGCTCGTCCACGTCGCAGGTGCCGGCGATAAAGGCCGGGCAGCGGGGGTGGAAGCGGCAGCCGGCGGGTGGGTTGAGTGGGCTGGGCACGTCGCCGGTGAGGACGATCCGCTCGCGCTTTAGCCTGGGATCGGGGATGGGGATAGCCGACATGAGGGCGCGGGTGTAGGGGTGGAGTGGGTTCTCAAAGAGGACCTCGCGGCTGGCGACTTCGGCCATCCGGCCGAGGTACATGACCCCCACTCGGTCGCTGATGTGCTCGACCACGCTCAGGTTGTGGGCGATGAACAGGTAGGTGAGGCCGAATTCCTGCTGCAGATCACGGAGCAGGTTGAGCACCTGCGACTGGATCGAAACGTCGAGGGCGCTGACCGGCTCATCGCACACGATGAAGCGTGGGCGCAGCACGAGCGCGCGGGCAATGCCGACGCGCTGGCGCTGCCCGCCAGAGAACTCGTGCGGGTAGCGCCGCACGTGATACTCTTCCAGGCCGACGCGGCGCAGCATGTCGAGCACCGCCGTGTGCCGCTCGCGACTGTCACGCATGCCATGGATCAGGAGCCCCTCGCCGACGCTGTCGCCGATAGGCACGCGGGGATCAAGGGACGAATATGGATCCTGAAAGATGATCTGCATCTGGCGGCGCAGCGCTTTCAGGCCGGCGGCGCCCGCACTCGCGACGTCCGAGCCATCAAAGAGCACATTGCCGCCCGTGGGCTCGATCAGGCGCAGGATGGTGCGGCCGATGGTGGTCTTGCCACAGCCCGACTCCCCGACCAGGCCGAAGCATTCTCCACGCTTGATGCAAAAGCTGACGTCGTCCACGGCCTTGACTTGGGCGCTGACGCGGCGCATCAGGCCGCTGCGCACGGGAAAGTACTTTTTCAGCTTCTCGACGACGACAAGATCCTCTTTCTCCGGGCCGTGTCCGTTGCCGTTTCCGTTTACCATGATCTACTCCTATTGATGCAGCCAGCACCGAACGGTGTGGCGTGGCAGAATGGGCCGCAGCGGCGGTTCTTCCTGGGTGCAAATCTCGAGCCCATGCTCGACCCGTGCCCGGCACCTGGGCGCGAACTTGCAGCCGGGAGGCAGGTCGATCAGGTTGGGCACGCTGCCGGGAATGACCTCCAGCCGCTCTTTGACCTGACCCAGGACGGGCACAGAACCGATGAGGCCGGTGGTGTATGGGTGTAGGGGGGCATCGAAGAGAGATTCGACGTCTGCCTCTTCCACGATCCGCCCGGCGTACATGACGGCGACGCGCTCGCACATCTCGGCGACGATGCCGAGGTCGTGAGTGATGAGGATGATCGACGTGTTCATCTGCGCGCGCAAGTTGCGCAGCAGGTCGAGGATCTGGGCCTGGATCGTGACGTCGAGCGCCGTGGTCGGCTCGTCGGCGATGAGCAGCTCCGGTATACAGGCCAGGGCCATGGCGATCATGACGCGTTGGGCCATGCCGCCCGACAGTTCGTGCGGGTAGGCGTCGACGCGCTTGTGCGGCTCGGGAATGCCAACCGTCTCGAGCAGGTGCACCGCGCGTGCCCGGCCTTCCTCTTTGCCGATTTTGTTGTGGACGTTGAGCACTTCGCTCACCTGGTCCCCTACCTTAAAGACGGGGTTCAGGCACGACGTGGGCTGCTGAAAGATCATCGAGATGCGCTCGCCGCGGATGCGCATCATGTCCGACTCGGGCACCTTGAGCAGGTCCTCTCCCTCGAACAGGATCTCGCCCTCGACGATCTTGCCAGGCAGGCCCACCAGCCGCATGATGGAGAACGAGGTGACACTCTTGCCAC
>DATHUZ010000505.1:0-25667 GCA_035461725.1 Anaerolineae bacterium | reverse complement strand
GCTCCCTTCCAGGTGCACGTGCAGCTCCACCTTTGGCATCTCGGCGACCACGTCGTACAGGCTCAATACTCCCTCCCAGCCATTAATACAGCCATTCTCTCGAATTGTTTCATTTTATCACATAGTAGCAGCCCTGCCAACTGCTCAACCTTCCATTGACTTCTGGACACGGGTAGGCTATAATGGGCCGGCTTGTCGAAAGGGAACGAGCGCTCTGGAGTGAGCGAGTAGAGATACATGATGACGAAAGAAGTCGAATCTGTGCAGGTCTCGATCGGCACCGCCGGGGTACTGGGTCTGGCGAGCGTGACGATGGAAGCGGCGCCGACCACAGCCTACCTGATGCTTGGCGGCCGCTGCCTCATGAATTGTGCCTTTTGCACGCAGGCGCGTGACAGTCATGCATCTGCGCAAAAGTTGTCTCGCGTCACCTGGCCCTCCTTCAGGCTCGACCGTGTGGCAGCGGCGCTGGCGGAAGCGGTCGAACACGGGACACTCCGCCGCGCTTGCCTGCAGGTCACCTTTAGCGACGACGCGTTCTTGCAGGCTCTGACCGTGCTCCAGACAGTACGCACCGTGTGTGACGTACCGTTCGACGTAGCCATCCTGCCCCGCAGTCTGGACGAGGTGCGCCGGCTGGTCGCAGCAGGCGCCGACCACGTCGGCTTTGGCCTCGACGCCGCCTGCGATCGCGTCTTCCGCAACACCAAGACCGGAAGCTGGGATCGTTCTGTAGCGCTCATCGAAGCGGTGGCCGGCGAGTTTCCGGGCCACGCCGCGGTCCACCTGATCGTCGGCCTCGGTGAGACCGAAGCCGAGATGGTCGAGCGCATCCAGTGGGCCCACGACCTGGGTGTGACGGTGGGCCTTTTCGCCTTCACCCCTGTGCGCGGCACTCACCTCGCGGACCGCACGCCGCCCCCCCTGTCCACGTACCGGCGCATGCAGATGGCGCGCTGGCTGGTAACTCACAACGTGGTACGTGCGGAAGAAATGGCCTTCGACACGGAGGGCAGGCTGCTCTCTTTTGGAACCCGGTTTGCCGGCGAGACCCCGCCCGGCGGTGACCCCTTTCGCACCTCCGGCTGCCCCGACTGCAACCGTCCCTTCTACAACGAGCAGCCCGGCGGCACCATGTACAACTACCCGCTGCCATTGACCGAGGAAGAGGCTGAGCGCGCTGTGCGAGAGATGGAGGTGGAAACGCGATGTTGAGTGGCGTTCGCATTTCATTTGTAGGCAGCGGCATTATGGCCGAGGCCATGATCAAGGGCTTGCTGCGCGAAGGCATGGTGGCGCCGGATCAGATCGTGGCCGGTGGGCCGCGTGCCGAGCGTGGGCAGGAGCTCTTTGACCGCTATGGCGTGCACACCACCACGCACAACGTCGAGGCAGTGCGCGAGGCGGACCTCGTCGTCCTGTCGGTCAAGCCGCAGGTGCTGTGTGGCGTGCTGCGCGAGCTCGCGGGCCACGTCGTGCCAGATGCACTCCTCCTTTCGATCGTGGCCGGCGCACACATGTCGACCATCGAGCGCGCCCTCGACGTCGCGTCGATCGTGCGCGTGATGCCCAACACGCCGGCACAAATCGGCATGGGCATCTCCGTGTGGACGGCAACCGAAGCGACCAGCCAGGGGCAGCGAGCGCAGGCACTCGCCATTCTGGGTGCCCTGGGCGAAGAGGTGTACGTCGACGATGAGGGCTACCTCGACATGGCGACGGCGCTCAGCGGCACGGGGCCGGCCTACGTCTTTCTCTTGATGGAAGCGATGGTCGATGCGGGCGTCCACCTCGGCTTTTCGCGCCACGTCTCCGAGCGACTGGTGATCGAGACGTTGCGTGGCAGTGTCGAGTACGCACGCCAGTCGCCCCGGCACCTGGCCGCGCTCCGCAACCAGGTGACGTCGCCCGGTGGCACGTCGGCCGAGGCGCTCTACCACCTCGAGAAAGGCGGGCTGCGCACCGTCCTGTCGCGCGCCATCTGGGCGGCATACCAGCGCTCGCGCACCCTGGGCAGCCAGGCACAGGAAAAGGGCGGTGATGGCTGCTGATAGCGTGGATCCCGGCGCAGGCTCTTACCCCCGCGCCAGGTGGCGGCTACTGGTCGACGCCGAAGCGGATGGCGCCACCAACATGGCCATCGACGAGGCCATCCTCGAAGCGGTGGTGGCGGGCGATAGCCTGCCGACGATCCGCTTCTACCAATGGGCGCCTCCCTGCCTCAGCCTCGGTCGCAGCCAGCCTCTCGCCGACGTTGACCTGGCAGCGTGCCGCGTCGGTGGCATCGGCGTGGTACGCCGTCCGTCCGGTGGGCGGGCCATCCTCCACACCGACGAGCTCACCTACTCGGTTGCGCTGCCCGCGGCCGATCCCAGGGCGGGCGATGGGGTGGTGGATGGCTATCGCCGCCTGAGCGCCGGCCTGCTCGCCGGACTGGAGCGCCTCGGCGCAATGGCCGTCCAGGCGGCCGGGCGCCGGCCCGAGCAAGCCAGCCTCACCGCGATCTGCTTCGAAACGCCATCTCAGTACGAGATCACAGTCGGTGACCGCAAGCTCGTGGGCAGTGCCCAATGGCGGGCGCGCGGTGGCGTGCTCCAGCATGGCACGCTCCCTCTATACGGCGACCTGGGGCGCATCGTCCACTACCTCGCGCTTGACGAGGCTGCACGCGAGCTCGAGTGCACCTGTCTCCGTTCGCGCGCCCTGACGCTGCACGAAGCTCTGCGCCGGCCTGTTCCCTTCCTCGAGGCTGCCACTTGCCTGGCTGCGGGATTTGGCCAGGTACTCAACCTCGAGCTCGAACAGTGTAGCCTGACCCCTCGCGAGCGACAGACAGCCGTCGCGTTGCACCAGGCGCGCTATGCCTCGTTGGACTGGACGGAGCGGGTAAGGTGAGAGTTTCCTCGCTATCGCCTCGCTCATAAATATAATAACAAATTGACAAATCTGACCTCCTGTGCTATAATGCTTCTGTAGGTATCGGCAGGCGCAATGATGCGAATATCGAAGCAGATCCGATGAGTGAGATCGGCTGCCTGGTAAAGGAAGGAAAAAGATGCAAAGCACTCGCCAAGAAATACTGAACATACTGCGTGAGGACAAGCAGGCAACGGTGGAGGACCTTGCCGAGCGCCTCGAGCTGACGCCGATGACGATCCGTCACCACCTCAACGTGCTACAGGCGCAGAACCTGGTAGTGGCCAACAAGGTGCGCCGCTCCAAGCGTGTTGGGCGGCCGCGCTTGGTCTATACTCTCACCGACGCGGCCGACGATCTCTTTCCTCACGGTTACGGCGAGCTCGCCAGGCACCTCCTGAGCGAGGTCAAGGAGCTGGTGAGCAATGAAGAGACGGATGCCATTTTCCGCAGAATGGCAGAAAGGGTCGCCAGCGAGGCGCCGCCCCGGGAGGAGGGGCAGAGTTTCGAGGACCGGTTGGAGCAGGTGTCCGAGTTCCTCGAGGAGCAGGGCTTTTTGAGCCGGTGGGAAGAGACCGACGACGGGTATGTGATCACCAACGTCAACTGCCCCTACCGCCAGGTATCGCGCCAGCACGACGAGGTGTGCGTCCTCGACACCGAGCTGATCCGCACCTTGCTGGATGTCGAGCCCCGGCGCCTGACCAGCATGCGCCACGGTGAGGGCGCGTGCAGCTTCTTGCTCGTGCCCACGAACGAGACCGGAAAAAAGAATAGTTAGCATTCAGTAACAACGAGCAGGCAGCAGGCAAACGCTTGCTGCCTGTTCCTTGTTACTTGATCGATTGCCAGCTTCCATCGTCGTACAGCAAAAAGACGGTCCCACCTGCCATGTCGGTCCAGTACAGGCGGCCGCGCTCGAACCCTTGCTGCCAGCCGGCGACGGCCCGTTCGACCTCCACGGCCCAGCCGATCTGCGCGTCGGGTCCACCGAGGGCCTCGCGCCACACCTTGCCAAAGCCGCGCTGTGGCTGGCGAGGCGGTGGCGGCAGATCGGGATCGTAAGCCGGGTCCACCCCCTCCTGCCACCTGTCTTCGAGCGCCTGCCACGTGCCGCCGTCAAGCAGCACATAAATCGCCCGCTCTTCCGAGTCCCAGATCATGAGCCCGTGCTCGAATGCCTGTACGGCGAGCGTCAACTGCCGCTCTGGCTCCACAGGACAGCCGAGTCTGGCGGCCTGCACCTGCCACAGGTCGGCAAACCGCTCCGGTGTTACCTCGCACTGCGGCGTGGGCGCGAGAGTCGGCGCCACAGCGGGAGGACGGGGCGGCGTGGCAGTGGGTGCCGGCGCGGCGCGTGGTCTGCCCGTCGCCTGCGTGGCGAGCACCCAGGCACCGTCACCCGCATAGCGGTAGATGCCCCCCTGGTAAGGCGCGGCATAGATCAGGCCGTCGTCAGCATGGGCCGGTGAGAAGGTCACCTGCCGGAGGCCGTTGGGCGGCAGCCCTGCTGAGGCAGCGCGCCACGAGCCACCCGCGTCGTCCGAAAGGTAGACCAGTCCCCCCAGGTTCCAGGCGAGCAGCGTTCGAGCCCGCGCAAAAGTGGGCGAGATCTCGATCTGCATCTCCTCGAAGGCGCTCCACGCTGCCCCTGGCAGTTCCTGCCACGAGGCGCCCCGATCTGCAGAGCGGTACACGGTTTCCCCCTGCACCAGGTAGATGACCCCATCCGCCTCATAGGCGGGCGAAAAAGCGGTATGTACCATCCCCGGAGCCAGGGTCAGCACGGCCGTCCACGTCTCTCCTCCATCCGCCGAGCGGTAGAGGGTACCTCCCGCCCTCGTCAAGGCCACACGATCGGTGCCAAAATCGGGCGAGAAGGTCAGCGCCGGCAGCCGGTAGCCCGATCCCTGGGCGATACCCGTCGGTGCCACGTCCGCGGGCCACGCTCCACCGATCTGCTGCCATGTATCGCCCAGGTCAAGAGACCGCCACAATACATTGGTGTCTGTGCGCATCAAGACCAGACCGTCCTGGTCGAGCGCCGGCGATACGTCCAGGGCCGACAGGTACCAGTCACCGGGGGGGCCCACCTCTTCCCACGCTCCGCCGCCTCTGCTGCGTAACGGCCTGCCCTGCGACACCGCCAGGAACGCCGTCCGGTCCGTGGAAAAAGCCGGCGAAAAGATCCAGTCGTCCGCGACCGCGGGTACCGGCAGCGGCGGCAGCGGCTCGGTCCAGGTATGGCCTTCGTCGACGGACATATAGATCGACAGCTCTTCGCCCTTCTCCCCGAGCAGGCGCAGCGCGCCATCTTCTCCCCTCTCCAGCCCTGTCACTGCGCCGCCCGCCGGCAGCCCTCCTTCGACGACCGCCCACCCCCGCGCCGGATCGTAGCGGTACAGGCCCATCTGTGTGGCCGCCAGCGCCTCGCCCGACGGCAGCGCGAGCAGCGCGTCGAGCGCCCCGAACAGGTGGCGATGAGGGTAGCCCGTGGCCGTCCAGGTGAGGCCCGCGTCAGGCGAAAAGAGCACGCCCGCCATCTGGCTCACGCCATAGAGCACACGCTGTGTCGACGCCGTCTCTACATCGCCACGAAAGTTTGGTGGCAGCGCGATGCGGTCGAACTGGATCTCTGCCAGCGGGGGCAGCGCCGGCACCTCCCAGGCCATATCCGCCACCGGCCAGCGCCTGACGCGCCCCATCTCGTCCAGGCCCACGAATGCCGCGCCATCGGGTGCCAGCTCCAGGCGCGTGAGCGGCTCCGGCACGGCCCCAACCAGGCGCTGCCACGTCTCGCCCGCGTCTGTTGAGCGCCAGATCTGCGGCCTCTCACCCGGTGTGTGAGTCTCCCACAAGAAGTAGACCGTGTTGCCGCCGATGCTGCTTGCCGGCAGAAACAGGCGAGGGACACCGTAACCTTCGATCAACAGCCCGGCGCTGACCGGCTGCCAGTTGTCACCCCCATCCCCCGAGCGGAGCAAGCCCGCGTGCCCGAACCAGCCATACAGCGTGTGGCTCGTCGCATAGTCGGGCGCCAGGGCCAGCGCCTCTGCCCCTGTATCCACCACCTGGGTCCATGTCTCACCCCCGTCGGTTGCGCGGTGCAGGCCCTGGTGGGCCACGTAGAGCGTCTGATCGTCTCGATACGTCGGCGATATGGCGATCAACCTGGGCGAGTCGGAGCCGGCATCGGCCGGCAGGTAGCGGTCGGCCAGCGGCTCCCACGCCTCACCGCCATCCGTCGACCGGAAAAGGCCCTGGTCTCGCGTCAGCGCAAACAGCGTGCCGTCGCCGGGAAAAGCAGGCGAGATGGCCAGATCGACGATGGACAGGTCGTCGAGACCGTTGTTCGCCATGCGCCAGGTGCGGCCCCCTGTATCCGACTTCCAGACGCCGAGGTTGCCACGGCTGCCCACTGCCTGCGCCGCGAACAGCGTGCCGTCGTCGTCGAAAGCGGGTGACACGGCGAGGTGGCCCACCCCGCCCGCCGGCAGGCCGGTCCCGAGAAAGTGCCAGGTGCGTCCCTCATCGTCGGACCGGTAGAGGCTGCCGGCCAAGACCGAATCGGTGCCGGGCGCGACGTGTAGCCGCGCGCCCGGATCCACCGACAGCGGTGCCCGCACCGGGGGTGCATCCTCCGGCCGATCACCACCCGTCGCCGCCCAGATCTCCAGCTGCCCATCCCTCGTCGCCAGGTAGAGGAGGTGGCGCGACGTGTCCAGCGCGCGCAGCGAAAACCCGCCCGCGATCGGCACACTGCCCACCACATTCAGGTTGGCGCCGTCGATCAGCACCAGGTGCCCCTCGTTCTCGTCGGTGGTGCTCAGGTAAACGAGGCCCAGGCCTGGATCGACGTACAGGGGGCCGAACAGCCCGTCGATGCGGTCCGCGTACTCGCGCCCATTCACCAGTTGGCTGACCGAGCGTTTGTCCATTCGGATGCGCGCCACGTAGGCGCGGTCGCTCGTTGGGTCCACGTCGAGATAGACCGGGCTGCGCTCGAAATCCTCGAATATCCGCTCATAGCTGTCCGGCTCATACACGTGCAAATAGTTGCCATTGTTCGAGCCCGGAATCCCGTTGTTGATCAGGACGAGCAGTTGTCCACTGTCTGGATCGACCAGCGCCCCCACCGCCGCCGGATTCGGCGAAAAACCCGGGCTCTGCGGCAGCGTGTCCGAGATCGCCATCGTGATCGTCAGCGTCTCGAGGCTCGCTACATAAACGCCATTGCGCACGAGGTAAAGAGTATCGTCGTGATACGGGTCGGCGACGGGCACGGCGCGGGTGTCGATCGTGCCGGTCAGCTCGAGCGCATCCGCGTCCACGATGCGCACCTGCCGCGCACCCCCTCCTCCCGTATAGTACCGGCCGTTGCGGCCGTCGACCGCGATCTCGCCCTCGCCCTCCAGCAGCGCCACCTCGCGGCTCCCGTCACTTTCTAGCACGTGCAGCCGCCCCGCACTGTCCGTTATCAGCAGATGTCCCCGCTCCGGATCGACCTCCACGTCCACCAGCGTCACCGCCGTCGGCAGCACACCGCTCACCTCGCCCGTTCGTGGATCGATGGCGGCGAGACGGTCTGCGTACGTCAGGCTGGCAAACAGGCGCCCGCCGGTCGGGTCCCACGCCAGGCGGCCCGGCGCGTGCTCCAGGTCCACCAGGCGCTCCATCCTGCCTGTCCCCAGATCGCGCACCAACACCCCTTCCTTGTTGTAGGCATCCTGCGAGAGAAACAGCCGCCCCCCGGCGGCATCGAGGGCCAGGTACGTGTGCTGCGTCCACTCGCCCAGCGTCGACTCTTCCAGCACGCTACCGTCGGCATCGAGCACCCACAAAAGATTATGCTCCCCGTCGTTAAAGGTAACAAACACCTGTTGCCGGTCGGCGGCCACGACCAGATCGTCGGGCCCGCCGGGCAGGGCTACGGTCGTGAGCCGGTCGAGGGTGGCGGCATCGAAAACGGTCAGCGCATAGCCGCCGCCCATTTGTTCGTGCGTCAGGTAGAGACGACCGCCGGCCGGATCCACCTCGAGCGCTAGCGAGCGAGACGCTTCGAGCGCTCTATCGCCGGCGAGCGTGAGCGTCTCGGCATCCAGCGCACGCAGGCTGACGGGGCCGGCGATATAGACCGTCCCCGCGTCCTCGTCCACGGCCAGCCGGTCGACGCCCTCGATCGTGCGCACCGTCTCCAGCGTGCCGGCGTCGAGAACCGTCGCCGTCGTGTCTCCGGGGTTGAGGGCGTACACTCTGTCGCGCACGCTGTCGATGATCAGATCGCCATCGGCGTAACCATCGGGACCGGTCGCGACCACGTCCAGCACCTGTTCTGTCTCGAGATCGATGACGGTTATGGTTCCCGGTTCATTCCCATAGGCAACCGGCGGTCGAGTCCGTACGTACAGGCGGCGTAGGTCAGGATGAATCACGACCGCACGTGGCCCGTAGCTGTTGCCGGCGGGCACACCCAGGTCGAGCGCGGCCAGAGGCCTGGGCCAGGCTCTGTCGACGCGCGCCACCCTGGTAGCGGTTGGCGAGGCGGGCCGTCTCGTCGGTTCGGTGCGACGGGTAGGGGCAGCCGTCGAGGTGGATGTACGCTTCGTGACCTCTGTCGGGATCGACGCCATACGAGACCCGGTCACGGGTGTCGCGGTTGCGAGACTTGTAGCCACAGGCATCGGCGCCGCTTTTTCCGCACAGGCGGCGAAGAGAAGGACAACCAACAGCAGTTGCAGCGATCTCGGCCAGCGCATTCCAAGCCTCCACACACACACCGCTGAAGCAAACGATGACAGCCGGAGACAGGCCCAGCCTGCATCTAGGACGCTTGCCGCTCCCAACCGGTTCCGCTTTGGCTTTCTCCCGGCCGCCGGTTCCTTATAGCCTGCCACCCGGCATACCCTATGCCAGAAGGCAGTCCCGGCACCGGCTCTGCTATGGCCCTGTAAAGTCGAGCACAGTCACCTGGCTCGCCCCCGCGCCCGTGCAGTTCTCGGTGATCGCGATCTGTACCGGCGCCGACAGGTAGGTGCACTGGAATGCAGTCAGCACGTCCTGCATCGCACAGCTTTCGGGTCGGACGACCGCCACTCTGAACGTGCCCGGCGGCAGGTTGCTCAGGTTAAAGGTATACTTGCCATCCGCCTCCGATTGGGTCACGATGCCCACCCACGTGTCCGACCAGACCCCGATCGACACGCCCCCAAAGCCCGACCCGTTCCCATGTTTCACGTGGCCCTCGATCCCGCGATAGCCATCGCAGCGCGCGAATCCCTTCACCACGGTTCCCGTAAACGCTGGGGCTGGGGTCCTGGTTGGTTGGGGCCGCGGCGTGGCGGTCGGCGGGCTGGGCGGGCGGGCAGTCGGGCGGCGGGTAGCGGTCGGTGGCACCGTTGGCGACGGGGTGTCTGTGGGTGGCGACGTCGGCGACGGGCTTGGCGTGTCCGTCGGCAGCGGCGTATCTGTCGGCAGCGGCGTGTTGGTAGGTCGCGGCGTGGGTGTCGAGGTGCTGGTGGGAGTCGGAGTGGCTGTCGGCACATCGGTGCTCGTCGGCGTGTTGGTAGGCGTAAACGTCGGGCGCAGTGTGCGCGTCGGTTCGGCCGTGGCGCGCGCGATCGGGCGTGGCGCCAGGTCGCTCGCCGAGCAAGCCAGCAGCACCAGGCCCATCGCCATGGCAGCAAGGATGATCAAGCGCTTGTCCATAAGTCTCTCATTGTCCTCCACGTTCGTCCCCATTATAACGGGGATGAGGGCTTTTGGCAAGCGCCTGCCGCGCGTTGCGGCGAGCAATCGCACCTGCCCCTCGCCAACCTGTCATTGCGAGAGCGCCAGCAATCCCCCCTCCGACTGCCACCCACCTTGCCGCGGCCTCCGATTTATGGTATACTACCGTCGTTATGAACGATATCGACTACTTTGTCCCTGGCGAAAGAGGGCCCACTCCCGGCCTGCCCGGGCCCATCGCCGCACGCCTGCGCGCCCCCGTGCCCGCCGGCGTGGCGCCCGCCTACGTGCGCGCCTACACCCGCCCCGGCGATCTCGTCCTCATCCCCTACTGCCAGGACGCCGCCGTCGTGCGCGACGTCCTCGCCGAGGGCCGCCGTGCCGTCGCCCTCAACTTTGACCCGCTGGTGGTCCTCCTCGTCCGCGCGTCGCTCGCCCCGCCCCCACCGCGTGAGCTCGACGCTGCCGTCGCCCGTCTGGGCGACAGCCTCAAGCAGGGCATCCCCCTCCGCCGCTACCTCGAACGCCTCTACACCGCCACCTGTCCCGCCTGCCTGCGTCCCGCCGTCGCCTCCGAGTACACCTGGGATCGCGACGCCGCCGTGCCGGTCACGAAACGCGTGCAGTGCGCCGCGTGCAGTTGGGATGGCACCACCGCCGCCGACGCCGAGGACCGCGCCCGCCTCGACGAGGTGCAGCCGCGTGGTTTGCACTATCACTTTTTGCTCGACAGGCTGGCGCCGCGCGGCACCGACGCCCGCCTCAGGGCGAGCATCGAAAAGCTGCTCACCCTCTACTCACCGCGCAGCCTCTACGCCCTCGTCGAGCTGACCATGAAAGTGGAGGCCCTCTTTGACGCCGGCCCCCTGCGCGACGCGCTCAAGGTGCTCCTTCTCGACTGCCTCGATCGCTGCTCCGCCCTGGCGCCCGAGGCCGGCGGCGACGAGCGCCGCCCGCCTCGCCAGCGGCTCGTCGCCCAGCCCCGCTTCGTCGAGCGCAACGTGTGGCTCGCCTTCCAGCAGGCGGTCGACCGCTTCGTGGCCATGGCCGGGCCGCCTGTCGCCGGGTTGGCACTCGATCCGGCACGCCTGTCGGCCGCCGGTGGCGACTGGAGTGCCTACGTGGGCCAGCACGTCGTGCGCGATGCCGCTCGCCTGGTGCCCCCGTCCAGCCTGCCCCTGCTCCTCACTGCCCCGCCCCCACTCGACCCACCCATCTGGTCCCTCGCCTACCTCTGGGGGGCGTGGCTGCTCGGCGCTGAGGCCGTGGCGCCGCTCCGCCCCCTCCTCCAGCAGCGCACCTCCGACGCGAGCTGGTACGCCGCTGGCCTGGCCTCGTCGCTCCGCTCCTTCGCCCACCTGCTCGCCGGCGACGGCAGATTGGTGTTTGTCCTCCACGACCGGCCGCCCGCCGTCGTCGAGAGCTTGCTCACCGCGGCCGGCGCCTCAACCACACGCGTCCTGTCCCTGGCCCACAGCGGCACGGGCCACCGCCTCGTGCTCGCACCCACTCCCCACTTCCCCACTTCCTCACTTCCCCACTCCCCCGACCTCGAGCTCGAAATGGAGCGCACGGCCATCGACGCCGCCGTCGAGGCGATCCGGGCCCGCGGCGAGCCTGTCCGCTGGCCCACACTCCACGCCGCCATCTGGACCGCCCTGGCACAGGCAGGACTGCTCGCCGCCGCGCCCGACGCGGCAGAACCGGGCCCCCTCGACCGCGCCGTGGCGGTGGCGCGGCGCGCGCGCGAAACCCCCGCGATCCTGTCGCTGCCGGCACCTGGCGGCGGCGATCCATTTTACTGGCTTGCCGAGCCTGCCGGCCTGTCCGCCCCGCTGTCCGACAGCGTCGAAGCAGCGGCCTACGATCTGCTCGAAACCACCCTCGCCCTTACCGAGCTCCAGTTTGCGCAGGCCATCTACGAGCGCTTTCCGGGGCCCCTGGCGCCCGAGCCCGACCTCGTCGCCCTGGTCTTGCGCGCCTACGCCCACCAAGCCTCGCCCGGTCACTGGCAGCTCCGTCCAGAGGATGGGCCGGGCGCCCGCGAGGCTGAGCGGGCGTCTGTGATCGATCAGCTCCACCTGCTTGGACGGCGGTTGGGATACACGCCCGTGGCAGAGGGTCCCTTCGACGTTGCCTGGAAAGAGGGAGCCCACTGGCATGCCCTCTTTGCCGTGCACTGGCAGGCCGCCCTCAGCGAGGCCTTCTCCCTCGACCACCTGCCGCCCGCCGCCCAGCGCTACCTCGTCCTGCCGGGCGGGCGCGCCGCCCTCGCCGCCTACAAGCTCGCCCACAACCCCATCTGGCAGCGCGCCGTCGATGCCGCCGGCTGGCACTTTATCAAGTACCGTCACGTCCGCCAGCTCGCCGGCGAGCCCGACGTCGACGAATACGTCCTGCGCACCATCGTCGGCCTCGACCCCATCGTAGAGCGCGAAGGCGTCCAGATCCCCCTCTTCTAGCGCGCAGTCGTTTGGCACTTGCCACGGGGTGCCTTCCCTGCTATACTCATACCCGAACACCAACGGTGGTTCGTTCCTCTGACCATACGATGCGGTTACGATCGTGAATATACCTGACAGGAGGTAATCCATGGCAATTGAAGGAAAACGCGTGGCCGTACTGGCCGAAAACATGTACCAGGAGCTCGAGCTCTGGTACCCGCTCCTGCGCCTGCGCGAGGCGGGCGCCGAGACCTTTGTCGTCGGCACCGGCAGTGCCGATACCTATACCAGCAAGCACGGCTATCCCGTCCAGGTCGACGTCGCCGCCGATCAGGTCAGCGCCGACGACGTCGACGCCGTCGTCGTCCCCGGCGGCTATGCGCCCGACCTGATGCGCCGCTACCCTGCCGTGCTCCAGTTAGTGCGCGACGCCTTTCGCCAGGGCAAAGTCGTGGCCGCCATATGCCACGCCGGCTGGGTCCTGGCTTCTGCCGGCATCCTCGAGGGCAGGCAGGCCACCTGCTTCTACGCCATCAAGGACGACATGATCAACGCCGGCGCCGAGTACGTCGACCGGGAAGTGGTCGTCGACCGCAACCTCATCACGTCGCGTACGCCTGCCGACCTGCCCGCCTTCTGCCGTGCCATCGTCGCCGCGCTCAGTGAATAGGGCAGCCGTGCAAACGCGGGCTACGGCCAAATCGGAATTCTATTCAGGCCGGGGCGACGATGGCCGCACTGGCCTGCTCGGCCCCGAGCGCGTGCCCAAGTACGACCTCCGGCCCGAGGCGTACGGCACCGTCGACGAAGCGCAGGCCGCCCTCGGCCTGGCACGGGCCACCGGCGCGTCGACGGCGACGCGCCAGCTCGTGATCGAGATCGAGCGTGACCTTTACACCCTCATGGCCGAGCTGGCGGCCGCCGGCGACCCCGGCAACCCCTTCGCCGGCCGGGTAACCGCCGCCGGCGTGGCCCGGCTGGAGGAGTGGATCGCGCAGGTTGCGCCGCAGGTCGAGATGCCGTCCGAGTTTGTCATTCCCGGTGACAGCCTGCCCGGCGCCGCGCTCCACCTGGCGCGCACCGTCGTGCGCCGCGCCGAGCGCCACACCGTCCGCCTGGTCGATGACGGCCTGCTCCACAACCCTGAGGTGGTGCGCTACCTGAACCGCCTCTCCTCCCTGCTCTACGTCCTGGCGTTGTTCGAAGATGCCACCGCCACCCGTGGCCGGCTCACCCTGGCCCCCGACAAGAGTTAACGTGGAAGGAGCCCATGACCACACCCAGGTTACTCCTTGGATCCCATCAATCCACCTCTGGCCGCCTCGACAAGTCGCTCGAGCGCGGGCGCGACGTGGGGTGCGACTGCATCCAGATTTTCGTCAAGAACCCCAACCGCTGGAAGTCGCCCCCCTTCGACGACGAGGCGATCGCCGCCTTTCGTGCCATGCTCGGTGAGACTGGCATCGCCCCCGTCTTTGCGCACGCTATCTACCTGCTCAACCTGGGCACCACCGACGACGAGCTGTGGCATAAATCGATCGACGCCCTGGTAGACGACTTGGAGCGCTGTGAGCAGCTCGATCTGCCCGGCCTGGTGATCCACCCCGGCTCGCACAAGGGCGCCGGCGAGGCGGTTGGGCTCGCCCGCATCAGCCAGGGACTGGAGGAGGTCCACCGACGGCTGCCCGGACACAGGGCGCAGGTGTGGCTGGAGAATACCGCCGGCCAGGGCGATCATCTGGGGTATACCTTCGAGCAGCTCCGTGGGATGATCGACTGCGTGCGCGAGCCCGAGCGCCTCGGCATCTGCTTCGACACGTGCCACGCCTTTGCCGCCGGCTACGAGCTCCGCACCCGCGAGGGCTACGAGGCCACCTGGAGCCGGTTCGACGCCGTGCTCGGGCTGGAGCGGCTAAAGGCCATCCACCTCAACGACTCCAAGCGTGAGCTGGGCAGCCGCGTCGACCGCCACGACCACATCGGCCACGGCCAGCTCGGCCTCGAGCCGTTCCGCTGTCTCCTCAACGACCCGCGCTTTCGCGGCATCCCCATGACTCTCGAAACCGACAAGGGGCCTGACCTGGAAGAAGATAGAGAGAACCTGCGCATCCTCCGTTCCCTCGTCGAGGACGCTGGGTAAAGAGATCATGAGCAAGCGCAAGAAGAAACGCACACCACCGCGCACGGCACGCACCGCACCACGCGGCCCTGCCGCCGCCCTGGAAGAGGCACTCGATCAGGCACAGCACTTACTGGATGCCGGCAAGCCACACCAGGCGATCGCCCTCCTGCAGCCGCTCGTCGCCAGGCACGGGCGGGTGCCCGAGCTGCAATACGCCCTCGGCCTCGCTAAATTGCAGGCAGGCGAGCCGTGGGATGCATTGCCACACTACGAGCGCGCGGCGCAGCTCGGCCGCGACGAGGTCTACACGCTCGCCCTGGCGTCGATCTTTTACGACCTGGGCCTGCACGCCTATGCCCTGCAGGCCTTCCGCGAGCTGCAGCGACAGGCTCCCAATAGTGCCTTTGCCGGGATGGTGCGCGAAACGATCTCTTTGCTGGAGCACGACATGACGCTGGTCGCCGAGCAGCATGGCGTGCCACTGCGCCAGGTCGAGACCGCTGTGCGCCACCTCAACACCGCAAACCGCGCCCTCCAGCAGGCCGACTATCCCGCCGCGATCCGGGCCAACCGGCAGGCGATCCGCGTCCTCGACGACTGGGCGCCGCCGCGCAACAACCTGGCCCTCGCCCTCTTTTTCAACGGCGAGCCCCAGCGGGCTATCGAGGAGACGCTCAACGTTCTCGCCCGTGATCCTGACAACCTGCAGGCCCTCAGCAACGCCGTCCGCTTCCTGGCCTGGTCGGCACGGCGAGAGGAGGCCGCCGAAGCGTGGTCGAGGCTGCGTGAGCTCACGCCCGACGGCCCCGACGAGCGCCTGAAAGCCGCCGAGGCGTTCGCGGCCATGGACGACGACGAGCGCGTGTACGACATGCTCGCCGGGCTCGACGACGTCGATGCGGCTCGCCCCGACGTTAAGGCCTTGGGCGCGCAGGCCAGGTTCTTTCTCGCCGTTGCCATGGCCAATCTCGGCATGAAAGATGCACGCCGGCACCTGGAAGCACTCCAGGCCGAGTCGCCGGGCGTCGAGCCCCTGGTGCGGGCCGTGCGTGACGGGCAGCGCGGCCTCGGTTGGTCCGACCGCTTTCCATACTTTCCCATCGACCACCTGATCTCCAAACAACGTCTCCAGGAGTTCGTCGAGTTGATCCAGCGCGAGGACCGGCTGGCGCCCCAACGGTTCGAGCGCGAGGTGGCGCGTTTCGTCGAGCGCTTTCCACAGCTCGTGCTCGTCGCCGAAAAGATCGTCTGGGAAGAGATGCAGCCAGGCGCGGGCGTCAGCCTGCTGGCGCGTATCGGCACCCCGGCCGCCTATGCCGCCATCCGTCGCTTCGCGTTCAGCCAGTCGGGTGGTGACGAGGACCGTATGAACGCGCTGGCCATGCTGTCCCAAGCAGGCCAGATCGAGCCCGGCGAGACGCTGCGCATGTGGCATGGGGGAGAATGGCAGGAGGTCGAGATGCGCCAGATCGAGATATCAGAGACCGCGCGCCCTCCCTACTCGCCCCAGGTGATGGCCCTCCACGCACAGGGCATGCAGGCGCTCCAGGCCGGCGATCTGGCCCTCGCCGAAAAGAGGCTCCGGCGTGCGATCGAGCTCGAGCCCAACGCACCCGACATCCACAACAACCTCGCCACCGTCTATTCGCGCCGCGAGGAACATGACCGTGCCAAAGAGCTCTACAGCAAGGCGATCGAGCTCGATCCGCTCTACGTCGTTCCGCGCCTCAACCTGAACCGTTACCTGCTCGACGAGGGGGACATCGAAGCCGCGATCGCGATGCTCGCGCCCCTGTCGGAAGCCACCCATTTTGGCACGCGCGACATGGCCCTCTACTCCTTCGCGCAGGCCCGCATCCTGATCGCGCAGGAAGAATACAGGGGGGCCGAAGAGATGCTCGAACACGCGCTCGAGATGTGGCCTGAATACGAAGAGGCGCGTGACTGGCTGGACTGGCTGCGCCGTACGGGGGAGCGCGACGTCGTTGATGACTGGGTTGAGGCGCAGTACAGGCGAGACCTGGCCAAGCGCCAAAAACTGCAAGCCGCCCTCACCATCCTCGAGCCCACCCTGGCGCAAGCCCTGCCTCTCTATACCAAGGAGGGATTGGTGGGCATGGCCGACGTCGTGCTCCCCGAAGGCGGGTGGTCGACCCTGCGCAAGGCAGAGCTGGTCGACGCCATCATCGCGGGGCTCACCGACGTGGGCAGGCTGGCGGCGCTCTCTGCCGACTGGAGCGCCGAGGAGCGTACGGCGCTGCGCGCCGTGCTGGCCCGCGGCGGTTACATGCCGTGGCAGACGTTCGACGAGCTGTACGACAACGACCTCGACGAATCCCGCTACTGGCAGTGGCACAAGCCCGAGTCGGTGATGGGCCGCCTGCGCCTCTATGGGCTGCTCGTAGAGGCCACGGTCGATGGGGAGCTGTGGGTAGTGGTGCCTGTCGAGCTGCGCCGGCCGCTCGGCCAGATCCTGGCCTGAGCACCTGCGGAGGCAAAGCCTGTCACGGCGCGATCTACCTTGTAAACCCTGTCCGAGATCTTGGACGCCGATCACCTGGTGCAAGAGCACACAAAGGATAAGAGATGACCAACCACACAACACAACCAACCTCAGACGACAGCATGGTCGAGCCGGAGAGCACACTCCCACCGGTGACCATCGCCGACCTGCCCGAGCCGCTTCAGCAGGCCGTCGCCCGTGCTGGCTGGACGCAGCTCATGCCCGTCCAGGCGCGCGCCATCCCCTACTTTCTCGCGGGCCGCGACCTGCTGGTCCAGTCACGCACTGGCAGCGGCAAGACCGCCGCCTTCCTGCTTCCGATCCTCGCCAGGGTCGACGTCAAGCGCGCCACCACCCAGGCCCTCGTCCTCGCCCCCACCCGCGAGCTGGCCCACCAGGTCGGCGAGGAGGCCCAACTGCTTGCCGGCAGCGGCGGCATGCGCACCGCCGTCGTCTATGGCGGCGTCTCCTACAAGCCCCAGATCGACGCCTTCCGCCGGGGCGCCCATCTCGTCGTCGGCACGCCTGGCCGCATCCTCGATCACCTGCTCAAGCGCAACCTGTCGCTCAGTGACTTGCAGATCCTGATCTTTGACGAGGCCGACCGCATGCTGTCGATGGGCTTTTACCCCGACATGCGCGCCATTCGCGAGCACCTGCCGCGCCGCCGCATGCAGGGCGGCATGTTCTCGGCCACCTTCCCGGGCCACGTCATGCGCCTCGCCGGCGAGTTCCTGAGCGAGCCGGAGTTCCTCAGCCTCAGCCGCGACCACGTGCACGTCACCGACGTGGATCACGTCTACTACGTCGTGCCGCGCATGGACAAGGATCGCAGCCTGGTGCGCATCATCGAGGTCGAGAACCCGCCCAGTGCCCTCATCTTTTGCAACACCCGCCAGCGCGTGCACTATGTCACCGCCGTGCTCCAGCGCTTTGGCTACGACGCCGACGAGATCAGCTCCGACCTGTCGCAGGAGGCGCGCGAAAAGATCATGGAGCGCACGCGCAAGGGCAAGCTCCGCTTCCTCGTCGCCACCGACGTCGCGGCGCGCGGCATCGACCTGCCCGACCTGTCGCACGTCATCCTCTACGAGCCGCCCGACGAGATGGAGCTCTACATCCACCGCGCGGGGCGCACCGGGCGTGCCGGTGGCAGCGGCGTCGCCATCTCGCTCGTCGACGTGCTCGAGCAGATGACCCTCGAGCGCATCGCCAAGCGCTACAAGATCACCATGGACCAGTGGCCCCTGCCGGCCGACGAGGACGTCGCCGCCGTCGTGTCCGAGCGGGTCACCGCCATGCTCGAATCTCGCCTGCGCGACCGCGACAAGCTCCGGATTGAGCGCATGGAGCGCTTCGAGCCCCTGATCCAGGAGCTGGTGGAAAGCAAAGAGGGCCGGGCGCTGTTGACCATGCTCCTGGACGACTATTACCAGGAGACGCTCCACGCGCCGCCCCCCCAGCCCGGCGAAGAGCCGGAACCCAGGCAGGAGCAAAAAGGCACGCCCAGGCGCCGGAGTGGCCGCCGTCGCCGGTAGTAAAAGCAACACTACCCTTCCTGCAGCGTGAGCGCTTTCTGCACCTCCCGCCACGCGTGGTGCACCGCCCCCTTGACTTCTTGCCACGGCGTGTCATTCCCGCTGCGCGCCCATTCACGCTCCACCTGCGGCTCGATCTCTTCCCACGGCTTGCCGCGGTAGCGCCGTTTGTAGGCCAGATCGTAGCCCAAGCGGTAGGCAGGCTCGTAATACTCGTACGGCCGGCCGGAGCGATAAGTGGCCGTGTGGTGGGCCTGAAACGTGTCCTCGTCGTACGTCACCAGCGGATCGTACGCGTGGTCTAGCGGGCTGCGCGCCCGGTTCCACGCGTACTCGATCGCGTCCTTGACGCTGTTCCACGGCGTGTCGCCCCTGCGCTCCCAGATTTCGCGAATCTCGGGCTCGAGCTCGGGCCACAGCCGCCGCATGTATCGCTCGTCGTAGGCCAGATCGGTTCCGTAGCGGTAGGCCGGCTCATAGTCATCGTAGGCGTGGCCCGTTGCGCCATACCTCGCTTGGAAGTGAGCGTAAAAGTCCTCGTCGTACTCGTCCACGTCCTGCAGGCCGATCCCCTCTCGCGCCTCGTTCCATCCGTGCTCCACGGCGCCCTTTACCTCTTCCCACGACAGAGCCTCACCCTGCCTCTTCCACCGGCGCCGCGCTTTTCCTTCCACGTCGTCCCAGGCTCGGTTGCCCTGCCCGTGGATCGCCACCAGCTCGTAACCAAGGCAGTAGGCCGGCTCGTACTCCTCGTAAGAACGCCCTCTGTCGTGGTAGTGAATCTGGTAGTGTCGCCGAAAAGCCGGCGCGTACGTCGTCACGAATTCGACCTTGCTCTCCGTCTTGTCCATTGCCCCTCTCCTTCGTTTGAAACTCTGTCGCGTGAATAAAAGAATGGGGAGCCACCGCCCACAGGCGGCAGCTCCCCATCCCTCTACGTCTATGCGCGCGTTTTGCGCAGGCTGGCTAGAGTACGCCAGCCAACCACAGGATCAGGAGGACAACCAGCAAAAAGCCCAGCAGGCCGCCCGGCGCCCATCCCCAACTACGGTTGTACGGCCACAGGGGCAGCGCCCCAAGCAGCAACAGCACCAACACGATCACCAAAATCGTCGTCAACATGTTCGTTATCTCCCTCCACTTTGTTAAACACTCGCAGGCGGTTCCAATTTCCGCCTTCTAATAGTAATTCTACCACAGAATTCATCGCAAGTCGGACGGCTTCGGTTTGGAGAGTCGTTGGACAGAGTTGGAAAGGTTCGTGTTTGGTTTGAGAAAAGCAGCCTCGTTGCGAGGAGAGTTATTCCGGCTCGATGTGGACCAGTACCTCGCTGACCTCGGGTATCCCCGCCTGGATGCGCCGCTCCGCCTCGTCCGCCAGCCGGTGCGCCTCTGTGACGGGCAGCGCCGGGTCAACCAGGCAGTGGATCTGTGGAAAAGTGGAGCGCGACCGCTTCGAGTGCCTGGCTCCTGAGTTTTCTCGCCGTTACGGCACCCTTCCCGGGCTCGGGAAGGGCTGGTCACGAAAATCGACGGCACAGTCATTTGTGTCGAATCGCGCCGGAAAACGCTCGAGCGAGTGCCCAAAGGCCACGCCCGGGTGCGCCACCACCCCTGGCAGGTGCGAGTCGCCATACACCACCACGTCCACCCACCGGCCTGCCGTGTCGAGCAGCAGCACCTCGTCGCCGTCACCGCGCAGCTCCCACTCTCCCTCGCCCCACAGCGGCGCGCGGGCGAGTGTGGGCACCGTGCCGTCTGTCTCGTAGAACTCGAAATCGGGGGGCACCCCGTACGCCGCGCGGAACGCGGCCGCCGAGCTGGCAATCACCAGCACCTGCTGCGGCGCGAGCACCGTGCCGGCAGGCAGCACGTACATCCCCTCGTAACTGTCGGGGCGCTGGGCGTCGCCGATCGTGAACCGCGACAGATCGATCGCCTCGGATGTGGGATTGCCGACCTCGACCCACTCCTGCTCCTTCGAAACCGCGTAGAACAGCTCGGTGATGAGAGGGTATCCTGCAGGCGAGGGCAGGGCGCACCCCCTGTAGGCGAGGGGCAGATAGACCGGCAGGGGCGAGGCAGCCCAATCGTGGGCGAACAGGGCGGCGAGATAGTCGTACGCCGCGTCACTCTGCACCTGCAGCGCCAGCTCGCGGTTTGCCTTCGACGACACCTCACTGCCGTTGATGCTGCCGATGTGCACGATCCCCTTGCCGCCCGCGTGCACCAGCACCATCTTGTTGTGCAGGCCCAGTGCCGTCGGGTCGCCCAGCCGGACCTGGAAATCGAGCCCGCTGGCTGCAGAATGCAGATAAGCGGCCGTGGCCACGTTTTCATTCTCGTAATCGTCGAACGTGTGCCGGTTGAGCAAAATGCGCACCCGGGCGCCGCGCCTGGCCGCCGCCAGGTACGCTTCGAGACGGGGATTCGGATCATCCTCGGGCGTGGCGCCGGCGTCGCCCCACGCGGCGTGCTCGTAAAACTGCTCCACGAGCACCGTGTCGCCGGCCCCCGCCCGCGCCAGCAGTCCAAGCAGCCCGTCGGACGTGCGTAGGCTGTTCTCGGGCGACTGCACCACCTCGAAGGCCATCTTGCCGCGCACGACCAGCGGCGACGAAAAAGCGACCGTGTACGTCACCCAATCAGGCTCGGCCGGCGGCACCGTTCCGCTGCACAGCTCCGGCACGTCGGCGCAGGTGACGAGGTCCGCGTGGTGATCGGGGTCGAGGTCCGCCTCGATCACCGCGCGCACCCGCTCCACCACGCCCGGCGCATCTGTCATCAGGTACACGCCGCGCCTGCCCGCCGTGCCGTTCGCCTTGTCGTCGGCAGGCATCGCCGATGGGTTGAGATTCTCCGTGCCAATCAGCGCCAGCCGGTCGTCGATCACGATCACCTTGGCGTGCTGGTAGCGATAGCGCGCGTGGCTGGCGCCCGCGTACATGAACCACACGTTCGCCCCTGCCAGCCGGAGCTGGTTGCAGATCCACCGCTGCGCGCTCTTTATCCCGCCCGCCGGGCTGCCCTCCAGCAGTATGCTCACCTGCACCCCCGCCGCGAGCCTGTTGAGCAGCACGTCAGCAACCGCCCGGCTCTCGAGCGTGTACGCTTCGATCAGGATCGAGCTCTGCGCCGTGCCGAGCCGTGCCACGACCTCCTCGAGCAGGTGATCGGGAGCAATCGCCACGACCAGGCCGGCCGTCTCGGTGACGCGTGCCGTCGCAAAAAACCGGTCCAGGTCCCAGCCCGGATAGAGCACCCGCCGCCCCCCGACCGGGTCGGCCGGGTCCTGCGCCCAGGCCGTCACCGTCGTCGTGACGGGGCCGGACCAGGGCAGGCCCGTCCCTTCGTCGCGCTTCCGGTACAGGATCTGCCCTTCGGCGCCAAAGTAGCCGCCCGACGCCCAGGGCACCACCGCCGGACCGCTCCAGCCGGACGTGTCCGGGTCCCCACCTTCATACACCACCGCGTCGATCACCTGCCCGTCGGGGTCGCGCAGCACGCACGCGCCCCCGTCGTTCGCCAGGCCGGGCCAGCTTCCTTCCATCTCGGGCACGTCCGGATCCGTGTCGTCCGTTTCCAGGTCGGGCTTGAAGCCAAACTGCGCCTCGAACGCCGTCGCCTTGCGCGCGCACCAGATCCGTTCCCCCGCCTCAAGCTGCGTGCCCGGCGCAAAGGTGGCCCTGGCCTGCACCCCCGGTTCCCCCAGGCTCCACCCACCCAGCTCCAGCGTGCCGCTGCCCACGTTCACCAGCCGCACCGCCTCGTCGTAATCGTACGCGGCATACCCGTCGTAGTAGATCGCCTCGAGCAGGACAGGGGCACCGCCCGGCAGCTCCTCGATCTGGGTCACGGCCGTCGCCCCATTGTCGAGTGGG
Organism: Anaerolineae bacterium; assembly: GCA_035461725.1. GTDB lineage: Bacteria > Chloroflexota > Anaerolineae > JAAYZQ01 > JAAYZQ01 > JAFGIA01. The sequence goes on along the minus strand of DATHUZ010000505.1, from coordinate 3,537 downwards.
TTCGCTTCCCCCGTCGTCGTCGTCGCCGTCAGCACGTTCGCCACCTCGCCCGCGGCATCGGCGGGCAGGCGCACGGCCAGTTCAAACTGCACCGGCGGCACAGCTCCCGACCCCGTCGGTACGGTCCCCACCGCCCAGGCGAGGGTGCCGGGCCCTGGCTGAACCACCGGGTAGGGCGCGCTGTGCCAGATCAGCGCGGCACCCGCCGGCAGCGTGTCGGTGATCCACACCCCATCCGCCGCCACCTGGCCCGCGTTGCTCAAAGTGATGGTGTACGTGATGACCGCCCCCGGCGGGGTGGTGGCAGGCCCGCTCTTTCCCGCGCGCAGGTCGGCGGTGGCGGGCGGGGGTGTCACGATCCGTCCCGGCGTGGGCGCCTGGCGCGCGACGAAATCGGCCGCGGTGTCGGTGTCCCGCCCGGCGGGGTCGCGCTCCAGCGAGCTTCCCTCCGGCACCCCGGCACACGGATAGCCGCCGCAGTCGAGGATCGTCCTGTCGGCCCCATACGACAGGGCATCCACCGCGCTCCCTGCCGCGTCCTCCAGGATGAGGCGGTCTCCATCGTTGTTCAGCCCATTTCCGATCGGGCTGCCGAGCACGACCAGCGTGCCCGTAAAGGCCGGATAGTTGTCGTAAAAACTCGTGCTGGCCGCCACCACCGCCGCGCCACCCGGCGGCAGGGTGAGGGCGGGCAGCACGTCGGCCGCATAATTGTCGCGCACACGCCAGCCAGCAAGGTCGATGGGCGTCGTCAGGGCATTGTACAGCTCAAACCACTCGCAGGCGGCATCGCTGCCCTGCGGGTCATACTCCAGCTCGTGAATCAGCACGGCGCCCGGTGCCGTGCCCGGCAGCGCCCGGCCCGTCGTCACCGCGGTGCTGGCCACCAGCACCAGCAGGCACAGGCCGGCCGCCGGCAGCAGGCGCGCCGCCTGGTTTGCCATCCCTTCCCCTCGGCCCGTCGAATAGAGTCAGCATATCACAGGTGATGGGCCATGTCAAGGGCCCACAGCCCAACCGCGCCAGGCCAGTTTTCAGAATTGGTCAAATTGGGGGGTTCACATTTTGGAATTTTATGGTATAATAGCCTTGTCTTTGGCGCGTCCCGGCCACCTGGGGAATTTATCGCGCGAGAAAGGTGTATGAACCCGGTCAAGAACGTGACCAACAGGCACCACAGTCTGGCCGCTCTGACAGCGGCCATTTCTGTGAGGACATTGGAAGGCGTCGACTGCCGGGTCCCCCCCTGCAGCAGCCGCTATCCAGCACACGTGTACGGTTCTCATTTTCCGGCCGGATTCTGCCCGGCCGCGGCGTGTTTGAGGAGGAACACACACCTGAGTGTTGGTTGCATGCGCTAACGACGTTGCCGAACGGGCAGGAACGACCACCTTGGCCTGAGCAGTACGTGCCGAACACACCCTACCACCTGCTTTTGGCGCGCGATCCAGAGCCGGGGCCCGCGCCAGGCGCAGACGCCATTCACGCCACCGACGTCGGGTTCAAAGAAACGAGTCGGAACACGCAGTGAAGCGGATGCCCGCAGCGCCGGTCGTGGCCCTCCGGCAGCCAGCGGAGCCGAGATAGATTGGGGGATTGGGTCAGGATGACGGTATTGGAATACAGAGTAGGGCAGATCAGTGCCTCAACGGCCGCGCAAGAGGAGGGGGAGCCGACTGCGATTGAGCGTTTGATTGAGCTTGGCCGCACCCGGGGATACGTCACCTACGATGACGTCATGGAGGCGGTGCCTGAAGCAGAGCTAAATATTGAGCAATTGGAGGATGCGTTGGCGACCCTGATCGAAATGGGTATCGAGATCAGCGACACCGACCTCGAAGAGTCCGAGGTGCAGGAAGAGGAAAAAAAGGAGAGGGACGTCATAGACAGTGGAACCGAGGACGTCGACCTGTCCGCGATCGACATCGATGATTCGATCAGCCTCTACCTGAAAGAGATCGGCCGCATCCCACTGCTCACCGCCGAGCAGGAAGTGGATCTGGCGAAACGCATGGAAGCCGGGCGCGAGGCGAAAAAGCGCCTGGGCAGAGGCGACGGGCTGGGTGAGCCCGAGCGCCAGAGGTTGCGGCTGACCGCCGTCGACGGACACGCCGCACAGGAACATCTGACCAAAGCCAATTCACGGCTCGTCGTCAGCGTCGCGAAAAAGTACGTCGGCCGCGGTGTGCCCTTTCTGGATCTGATCCAGGAAGGCAATATTGGCCTCATCCGTGCCGTCAAAAAGTTCGACTACCGCCGTGGCTACAAATTCTCCACCTATGCCACCTGGTGGATCCGGCAGGCCGTCACCCGCGCCATCGCCGACCAGGGGCGCACCATTCGCGTGCCCGTCCACATGTACGAGCAGATTAACCGCCTCGCCCGTGTGTCACGCCAATTGGTCCAGGAGCTTGGCCGGGACCCCACCGTCGAAGAGATTGCCGAAGAGCTGGGCGTGAGTCCCAAGAAGGTGGAGCGGACGATCAAGGTTTCGCAGCGCCCCCTGTCGCTCGAGATGCCTGTCGGCGAAGAAGATGACAGCTTTCTCGGCGATTTCATTGAGGACAGCGACGCACCCTCTCCCACCGACCAGGCGTCGCAGCAGCTCCTGCGCGACCAGATCGAGGAGATTTTTGGCTCGCTCACACCGCGCGAGGTGCGTATCCTGCAGCTCCGATTTGGCCTGCTCGACGGCTACAGCTATACCCTGGAAGAGGTGGGCAAAAAGTTTGGCGTGACCCGCGAGCGCATCCGCCAGATCGAGGCCCAGGCCCTTGGCCGGCTGCGCCATCCCAGCCGCAGCCGCAAGCTGCGTGACTTTCTTTCCTAGTCACACGACCGGGAGTGATCGGTCCCGCTACTCTCGGGCGGCGTCCCGGACCCCGGGACGCCGCTTTGTTCACTAGAAAGTAACAGGCATTGTGAGCAAGAAAAAGCGTCAGGCCGCGGCACCCCGCCGCCGGCAACCACAACAGAAATCCAATTCACTCGCGATCCCGCTTCTCGTAGGCGTCGTCCTCGTCGCCGTGGTCGCTGCAGTGATCGTCTCGTTCGAAAACCGGGGCGCAGCGCCGCGCCTGGCGTCGGTGCCCACAGCAGCGCCCCTCTCTACCGCCTCGATCCCCTACCCCGCCGTGCCGCGCACCTCTCTCGAGGATGCGCAGCAAGGCGTGGCGGCGGGAGAGGCACTGTTCGTCGATGTGCGCAGCGCCGCAGCCTATCAACAGTCGCACATCGCCGGCGCCATCTCTGCGCCCGAAACAGAGCTCGAGGAGTGGATCGACGAGCTGCCACAGGACGTCGATCTCGTCCTCTACTGAACTTGAAGCCAGGAGGCCGCAAGTGCCCGTGTGGCACAAACGTTGATCGACCGCGGCTTTGATCGTGCCTCGGCACTGCTCGGCGGGTTCGCTGCGTGGCAGGCAGCCGGCCTGCCCGTAGAAACGGCCAATCCCTAGCCAGGCACCTCACGACGCAGCCGCACGATCGGATCGGTGTGAACCGGCCCACTTTCCCACGGCCGGTTCACACCGATCG